>NZ_CP039934.1:3460140-3766904 GCF_009792295.1 Myroides fluvii
TTTCACTCCCCTACCTTGAATTAGATCTCCATTGGCATCTACGCCTTTTTCATTGTAATAGGTAAAGGTTCCATCCCCCCCATCTACTAATAGCGTAACCGTTTCATTGTGTTCTACGGCTTCTTTGATGATATCATCGGTTGCATCTACCCATTTAACTGCGCCATTATCGTCTGTGACTAAGAGTTGTTTATTGGCTCCTGGCTGAATTTTGGCAGGGGTAATTCCTTGATTTTTAACACTCAATTGCGTTGCTGTTAAAACGGATTTTTGCCCACCAATCACCTCAATACTGCTATCTCCTGTTAGTGGTTTCGCATGAGCTGTAATCGATTGAACAATTTCCTCAATAACAGTGTCTTGATTGAGAATCACTGAAATATTATTAATGACATCAGCTAGAACATCAATCGTTGTTATTGTTTTATCTTCTGATGTATAAACGTATTTTCCTTGTCCGCTCGCGGTTAATGTTGTAACTAGGTTAATATCCGCTAAAGGCACTGACACGACATTATCCTTTGAATCGCGCAAGAATAGACTTTGCTGAGTCACATTTACAGCTAATTCTTCATTAATTGCTAAATCTTCTAATAAATCATCGGTTGAAGCAATTAATCTCACCCAACGATTATCAAACCAGTAGTAATAGCCTGGTTTTAGATCGCTATTGTCTGTTGTATTAAACAACAATAAACTATTAGGGGTATTTTTACCGTTAATAGTAGAGTTATCTGTTGCAGAGGCTAATGGAATCCTAGGGATTAGAACTCCTTTATAGCTTCCTTCTTTAGCTTCTACATCTAATAAAGCAGATGCATTCGGATTTGCAGTTCCAATCCCCACCTGTGCAAATGCAAAACCCGACATCATTAATAACGCAACTGAAAGTACATTTTTTTTCATAAACAACTATTTATATCAATTCTGTATTTTTTCTATATTATTCAACTCGAACACCAGGGTATTCTATTTTTAACTATCTCAAATAGGGCGCATTTTGATCCTTCACTTGAATCTGCGGATTGATAGTTGCCCCACAAGCGATTCCCGTAATTCGAATGGTAGCGGGTTGTGCTTTTGTGCCATCTCGAGCCTCTACGATATAGTGAACTTCGGCTACATCTCCAGGCTCAAAATTTCCATTCGTTAGGGTCAAGGTTACTTCCTCATTTCTCGAGGAGTATTCCCATCGTCCTACGTTGGATTGTGTATACGAAGTTCCTACTTCACTACCACTACTATCCAAAAATTTAAAAGAGCTAGCATTGACTGAAAAATCAGCTTCTTCAAATAAGGATACTGAGATTGCTGCATTTCTACTATTTCCGTTATCACTCACACACATTTTGTCTGTTACATCAGGGAGAATCAACGCATTGGGAATCGATACTTTTACGTTTCGAATGATTGTTTTTTGTTGGGTAAAATTGCCTGTTGCAGCACTAAATCCAATTTTTACCCGATGCGGAATAGGAGCGCTAAAATCATAGAGGTCGTTTAATTTGTCAAACGTTTTAAAGTTTGTCTCGTATTGAAAGCGATCAATCAGCATAATTTCTCTACTACCTTCGATTGCTTTTACCGTGACATACATGCCATTTCCATTGCTCACGGGCTCTAGCTCGACTCTAATTTTCTGAAAATTAGGATTGGCTTCAGATCCGCCGTTACCGACGTCAAAACTGGCGGCATCGCTGTTAAAGCCAAAGTTGTATTGTCCTGTTCTATAGTTGAGGGTCGCCATGGATACATCCGTTGAATTTGCAGAAAAGCCCCCAAAATATTTGGTCAACAGAACGGGATTTCCGTTAAACCCTCCTCCTTGACGAAAATCAGCATGAGCACCTCTTAGCGTTACGTGATTGGCTCTGTATCGCCCAAAATCTGCTTGACTAAATCCGGCATCGGAAAATCGCTGAGCAGAAATACCTTCTCTTCTGTATTCATTATTCTCAAAGTGTTTGTGAAATCCACCACCGATATCAAATCCTACGGCTAGATAAGCGCCCAACACTCCTTTTTTTCTTCCTAGGTTACTATTGGCTTCGTTATAGGCATATCCCAAAGCCTCAAATCCATACCCTATCTCAAAAGAGCGCGAGGCATCAAAGATAAAAAAGGTCATCCCTTCCCCTTTACCATAAGCAGCGGGTGGTACAGAGGCCATTGCATATTCAAACTCTACGGTAAGCCCTTCTCTTAAATCGATTTCTAAATTATCCAATGCAATAGCGCTATAAGACACTCGATCTCTAGTAAGTACTGTCCCTTCTGAGGTATAGCGTTGATATCCATTGGGAGCATTTCCTCCGGGGTCCGTTTTCGACACAACTCCTGGAGGTGGACTTCCATTTCCGTCGGTTAACGGAAAAGTAACCGTTCCACTTCTCGTTTGTGCTTGTGCTGTTAGTAAACAGAAACAAGCGATTATCGCATATAAATACTTTTTCATCTGTTGCTTATTAATCAAACGCACAGTAGAACAAAATCTACTGTGAGTTATGAATCCTTATTTTACTTCTAAAACGATATTGAAAAACGTTCTCCCCGTAGGTTGCGCGCCTGATCTCATTTTATAGGTCATCACCCCATCATTACTCATATTTACATCATAAAAAATAGTCGTATCATAATAGGTCACGTGATAGTTTAATTCGCCTCTGCCCATTACAGGTAAAGAAGCATTAGATCCCGCTCCAGAGTTGGACACCATCGGACTACTGAATTGATCTCTATATTCGTCATAGACACGTAGTGTACCTGATCCGCCAGAAACAATCTGCACGTACATTGCAGGTAAGTAAAAGAATTTAGGCATTCCTGCTTCACTACTTCCTCCACCTTGCGGAGCTTCAAATGTGGCACCACCACTTCCATTTGCAGTTAATACATACCCTGAGCGTGCACTTCCTGAAGCGATTTTACGCTCTTCAATTCCCTTGTCTTTCACCACATTGGTGTGAATGGCATCAACCTGTATTTCATTATATCCCACTGCATTCGTTGCTATTTTCTCATTGGTAATCGCACTATTCTTAATGACAGAACCATAGACAGATTCGTTATCTAATTGATTGAATCCAACGGCATTATTCCCAATTTTATCTCTAGTTATGGCTTGATTTTTAATCACACTTCCATACACGGAGTTTGCTTTCAATTGAGCAAATCCAACAGCATCATTATCAATATGTTGTGTATCAATGGAGCCATCTCTAATATCCAATCGAACATCGCGCATTACAGCATTAGCACCATTGGTTACTTTCACTGGTCCATCTCCATATAATTCACCTGAACCCGTATTTCCAGAAGCTGCTCTAAAAGTGGCACCTCCAGAGCCATTTGCAGTTAATACATACCCTGAACTGGCGTTTCCTGAATTGATTTTTTCTACTTTTACCCCCTTATCTTGAAGAATTCCATCGTATACTGAATTATTTCTCAACTGGTTGTATCCTACAGAATTAGTCGCCATTTTTTCATAAGTCACCCCACCATTTGCAAGTTCTCCTGTTCCAACTGCTTGCGCTCCAATTTTAGCACTGGTTACCGCTTTGTCTTTTAATTCATTCGTATTTACGGCTTCATTCCCAATTTTAGCATTGGTAATAGCTCCATTTTTAATTTCGGCCGTTCCAACAGCATCAGTTGCAATGTGTTTGGTTTTGATTCCGCCGCTTTTTATATCTAACGTAATATCTTTCAATACCGCTTGACTACCATTGGTAATGGCAAATAAATCCGATTCCTTACTCGTCAAATCACCTCTAGAGATTGTAGTTCCCGTTGGTGCTTTAAAAGAGACATTACCATTAGATTCTACCGTTAGTACATGTCCTATCGTTGCCGTTTCAGCATTGATTTTTGCAACAGTTACGGCTTTATTACCTAATGCTCGATTACTCACCGCTCCACCAGCAAAATGCTGTTCTTCAATATTTTGAATATAAATATGGTTCTTTCTAATTGCTGAATTAGCAATTTTAGTATGGGTGATCGTGCCTTCTGCTATTTTTTCACCTGTCACTGCAGCTGTATCTAGTTCGGCAGTTCCTACCGCTTTAGCTTCGATGGTTCTTGCATTCACAGCACCACTAGCAATTTTCACATTGTCAATACCGTGATTCGCTACGCTAATTTTCACATCTTGCAACGCGGCTTTTACACCTCCCACTATTGCAATACCGGCGCCTTCTTGTATATTTTTCCCTGCACCTGTAATTGCATCAGTGATGCTAGAGAACTGAGCTGCACCTTGTCCATCAGCCGTTAAGACCAATCCTCCACTCACTCCCGATGTACCAATTTTGTTTGCGGTTATTTCCCTTAAACCAATGTGTTTGTTCTCTACTCCTTCATTGGCAATTTTAATATTCAAATTTTGTAAAGTAGCTTTGTTGTTGCTTGTTACACTAAGTGAACCATCAGAAGTCACTGCTTTTCCTTGTGTACTAGCTAAATCATTTAGCGTTTTAAAAGCCGTATTTCCACTGCCATCCGCAGCTAATAACGTACCATTCGCCGCATTGGTTGTACCTACCTTAGAACTAATCTTATTGTTGGTAACCGCTAAATTGTCAATGTGTTGGTTTTTTACTCCCGCAGTTGCAATTGCAATGCTTGTTTGTTGTAGCAAAGCTTTATTATTAGCTGCCACTTGGATGGAATTATCAGACACCAAATTGGCACCATTTCCAGCAAATGCATTTTCATTTAATGCTTCATAGGCAACTGTTCCATTACCTTGCGCCGTTAACACAGTGTGTGCTGTAGCATTTCCTGATGAAATTTTACCTACTGTTACCGAACCCTCTGCTAATTTTGCCGATGCTACTCCTCCGTCTTTGATATCAATTTTAGTAGGAACGAGTACGGCATTTAATCCAGTGGTTCCCTCAGTAAATTCTAAAGCAGTTCCAACTTTCAAATCAACACCCCCTACTTCTACTGCATCGCGAAAAGCAAAATCAAATCCGCCTTGTCCGTCTGTAACTAATACATAATCAATAGGTACATTGGTTGCGCCTTCTTTGGAGCTCAGTTTATTTATTGTTATGCTATTTTCAGCAATACTCAATTTTACATCTTTCAATAGCGTATTTACTCCATTTCCATTCGTCATCTGTATAATGTCATCCGTGGTTAGATTTCCAGCTGTATCCGTTACGATATCGCCTAACTCACCCCATCTCACTTCGTTATTTTCACCACTAATTAACACGCTTCTTGCTGTAACTCCTGCTGACGATAATTTATTCGCAGTAATGGTTACATCGTCCACTTTTTCGTTTGTTACCGCTTTATCCGCTAATTTCGCTGTTCCGATTCCCTTCTCTTTAATTCCAAGTGTAACATCTTGCAACACTTTGCCAACGCCATTTTCTGAAACTGTAATAACCCCATCTGTAGAAATATTTCCTTTGTTGGTGATGCGATCTGTTGTAAATGGTAAATAACTCACAGATACCCCATTAGCCCCAACAGTTGCTACTGCGCCCTCAACAGCTCCACCACCATCTAATTTCGTAGCTTTGATTGAATGATCATTAATACTTAATCTTACATCTTCTAATACTTTCCCTACTCCATTATTTGAAGCGGCAATAATACCATCTGTTGTAATATTTCCTTTTTCAGTTAAGCTTTGTGTAGATAGCATTTGATACGTTACGTTGCCTTCATCATCTGCCACAGCCACGCGATTAACAGCTCCAATACCCGCAGTTAACTTATTTGCCTGAATCGTTTTATTCACCAAGTGATCATTTTGAATCACTTGATTCGCAATATGAGTACCTGTTACTCCCCCTTCGTTAATTCTTACTTTTACTTGTGTTGTATTATCGCCAAAAAGGACATTTCCTCCATTTTCAATTACCAAAGAAGGATCACTTACTAAATCCCCTTGCATGGCGGGTGCCACAATTGTATTAGCTGAGGTAAATGCTGCATTTCCAGATCCGTCAGCAGCTAATACAGTACCTCTTACGGCCTCTTGCGAATTAATTTTACCTGCTGTAACGGAAAGGTTTTTTAGGTGTTTATTTTCAATACCGCTGTTTTTTACTTGCAATCCAATGTTTTCCAACACGGCTCTAGATGCATCGCCATTACCTGTAATTTCAAGCGACGTATCAACAGCTAAAGGTTGTCCAGTAACAGCTACCGTCATCGGTTGATACGCAACAGAACCGTCATTTTGTACGATAGGTACATAATTGACTTTATCCGCACCGGCCCATAGCTTATCAGCGGTAATTGCCTTTTCAGCTACTTTTTCCGTTGTTACCCCTCCATTTTTCAAACCGATCATCATTTCAGCAAGCGCGGCTTTTGTTCCTCCTGTAATCTCTATGGCTTGATCTGAAGTTACATTTTTCCCTTGTGCAGCTACAACATTGAAAATTTCTTGTTTTACTGAAATATGATTCAACAATTCAGTAATATTCTCTATCACTGTTCCTGGAATATCAATAATCGCTATAGGATCTGTTTGTGATTTATCATAAAAAGCATAAGCACCATTTCCTTGATCTTCAATCGTTAAGGTATTCGCATCAAATACTACACCTGTTCCAACAATAGCTCCATTTGCGTCAATAGCTGCTTCGTTATAATAGACAAAAGTTCCATTATCAAGCGCTTCCAAAATCGTTACTTTTTCATTTTCTTGTACAATTTCTTTGATAATCGGATCTGATTTATCTATCCATTGTGCTTTTCCAGCTTCATTAGTAAGGAGTAATTGTTTCGCATTTCCCCCTTTTATCTTTGCTGGAGTAACTGCTTCATCTGCAATACTCAACGTAATATCTTTGAAAACGGCATCCGTTGCTGTCCCTTGCCCATTTATCAAAATACCATCACCTGACAAAGGTGCTTTTGCTATTTGGAGGTTTTCTATTTGTTCAATTTTTAGCATTAAGCTAAGAATAGCTTCTTCCACATTATTATAGGTAATGCTATTATCTTCAAAAACAATCGATTTGGCTCTGGTATCAATCGTAGCTAAAATCGTTTGTCCTGTAAGATCAGCTTTATCTCTAAACTCATATACAAAAGGCTGTGGCTGTCTGATTGATAGCGTATTTGCATCAAACACTACCCCCCTAGCATTAGGTTTAAGATTACCTGAGCTATCTACTTGTTCTTCATTATAATACGTCATTGTACCATCGCCATTATCCACTAAACGCGTAATAGATTCATTCGATTCAACAATGATTTTAATCAATTCATCACTTGTTCCCACCCATTTCACTACACCTTGATTATCTGTTGCGAGAATTTTATTACTCCCATCCGGTGCAATTTTTGCCGTTGTAACCGCGTTGTCTCTTATTTTCAATGTAGAAACAGCCGCGTTGGCTATCTTCATTTCTGTAATTCCAAAATTGGACACATCAAGGGTCACATCTTGTAAAGCTGCATGTTCTCCCCCTGTTACCGTAATCGAGGGACCACTTTTAATTTCTTTACCAGCACCACTTAAAACATCACCTAAAGCTTTGAATTCAGCACCTCCTTGTGCGTTTGAGGTTAATACTAATCCCTCACCTGCATCTAAAGAACCTATTTTAGCAGCAGTTACCGCTTGTGCATCAAGGTGTTTCGTTTTAATTCCACTTGTTGCTACATCGATACTCAGCGCTTGTAAAGCGGCTTTATTCTCAGCAATGTCTAACGTTTGCTCTGCAGAAGTAATCGCTTTACCTTGTTCATCTGCAAGGGCATTCAGTGTTTTAAAACTTGTATTTCCGAAGCCATCGGCACTTAATACCGTTCCATTTGCGGCAGCTTCTGAGTTAATTTTACCTACAGTAACGGCTTGATTTGCTAAGTGTTGATTTTGAACACCGCTGGTTGCAATTCCGATAACTGTTTCACTTAATACCGCTTTATTATCCAAGGGAATCTGCAAAGATCCATCAGATTTCAACTCCGCTTCCGCTCCTTCAAAAGCGGCTTCGTTTATTTTTTTATAGGCTACATTTCCTTGTCCATCTGCAGTTAACACCGCATTTTCGTCTGCCCCTTGTGCAGAAATTTTCGCTGTTGTTACCGCTTGATCTGCTAATTTACCTTCGGTAATTCCTCCTGCTTTTACATCCAAAGACATCGGAGCTAAAACAGCATTCAGCCCATTGGTTCCATCAATAAAGTCTAGAGCTGTTCCCAAGTTTAAATCCACACCTCCAGCCTGAACGGCTTGCTTCTCTACATAGTCAAATCCTCCAGCACCATCTGTAACCAACAACATATCGCGCACGATATTAACATTGCCTTCTTTAGAGAGTAATTTAGATTTCGGAATACTATTTTCTCTAATTCCCAATTTCACATCATTGAATAGCGCATTAACTCCATCTCCTTCTCTGATTTCAATAATTGCATCTGTCTTTAAATTACCCGCAGCATCCGTTACTAAATCATCTAATTCTCCCCATTTTACCACCCCAAATTCATCAATCACCATCACGCGTTTTGGTGGCTCATTTCCTGCTGAAATTTTGTCTACCGTAATGGTATTTAGTGCAATCTGATCATTAGTAATGGTATGATCTGCAATTTGAGTTGCGGTAATTGATTGTTCTGCAATGCTCAACTTCGCTTCTTTTAATAGGGTATTGTCTAGTTGAGTCAATCCATCTACTTGAATAATACCATCCGTTTTCAACGCAGCTTTATCCGTTAGGTTTTCCCCTTTTAGTGGTTGATAAGACACAGTTCCGTCGGCCTGAGCTGTAGCTACGCTACCTTGTTGAGCGCCTTGTGAACTCAATTTAGCAGCTGTAACTGAAGTATTCTCAATACCTAAATGGACGTTACTCAATACTTTTCCTTGCCCCTGATCCGATACAGAGATAATGCCATCACTTGTTATATTGCCTTTATCTGCAATACTACCCGCCTGGATGGGCGAATAACTCACGGTACCATCCGGATTTACTGTGGCTACCGTTCCTGCTTGTTCTCCAACCGCATTCAATTTCGTTGCCTGAATCGTTTGGTTGGCGATATTATCATTAGTTATGGTTCGGTTTCCGATGTGTTCCCCTTTTACCCCACCTTTATTAATGGCAATGGTTACTTTCTTGGTCGTGTCACCAAACAGTACATTTTCACCTCCTCCTAAAATAGAAATCACGCCTGCTTCTCCTGCTAAGTCTCCTTGCATGGCAGGTCGAACTGCTTCACTCGCCGGTTGAAAATACGCTTTCTCTAAACCATCTGCTGTTAGCAATGTTCCTTTTAAGGCTGTTTCTGAATTTATCTTTGCTGGTGTTACAGCACCTTCAGCTAAGTGTTGTGTCTGAACTCCCTCTTCCTTGATGTTAATTGTAACGCCATTCAGTACTGCTTTTTCCCCACCGGTAATGGATAAAGAAGCATCTGTACTCTCCATTTCTTTTCCTTTATTTGCTACCGTGGTATAAATCGAATTTTGAACGTGAGTATCTTGTAAGATCTGATCAATATTATTAATCACACTTGCCGTAACATTAAGGGTGTAAATAGGCGTTGTATCGCTTGATTTATCAAAGAAATTATAAACCCCAGTTCCCTTTCCTTGTGCATCGGGTACTTCTTCAATGCGCAGTGTATTGGCGCTAAAAGTAACTCCGTTTTCAGGAGCAACTAAGACCCCCTCTTTATCGAAACAAGCTTCGTTATAATAGGTAAATGTTCCATCATTGTTATCTTCTACATAGGTAACGGCTTGATTTCCCTTTAAGATTTCTTTGATGATGGGATCTGTGGCATCCATCCATTGCACTTCTCTATTTTCATTGGTCACCAACAGTTGTCCTTTTTTTACTCCTGGCGCAATTTTCTCCGTTGTCACGGCTTGTGGTGCAATTGTTATTGTTGTTACTCCATCAGGAGCAATTGCCAACTGCATCTCATTTAATGTTGCTTTTTCTCCACCAACAATTGCTATAGAACCATTGACAGATGTTACATCTTTACCTTGAGCTGCTACAGTTTCAAAAATTTCCTCACGTACTTCTTCTTTACTTAAGATTTCAGTAATATTTTCAATTACAGTACCTAAAATATCGATTTCAGCTAAAGCGACTCCCGTTCTTGTATTGCCATCACGGAAAACGTACTTTCCAGCACCATTATCCGCAATCGTCAGCGTATTGGCGTCAAAAGAAACACCAGTACCTGTTATTTGCCCGTCTTTATCAACGTTTTCTTCATTGTAATAAACGAATGTTCCTTTGTTTTGATCTACCGTTAGAATCGTGATTTTTTCATTATAATCAACAATTTCTTTGATTACTTCATCTGATGCAGGTACCCATTCTACTTGTCCATTTTTAGTAACCAAGATAAATTTATCTCCTCCTGGCGCCATTTTAATGGGAGTAATTCCCTGATTAGCAACCGATAGTTTAGTTGCATGCAAGACCGCTGCTCCCCCTCCTTCAACTAAGATTGAAGCATCTTCATTGGTTAAAGCTTTACCTTCAGCTGCAATTTTTTGATAAATTTCTTCAACAACCGTTTGATTATCGAGAATTTCTGTAATATTTTCGATAACTGTTCCTACAATATCAATTTCTGCTAATGGAGTTCCCATTTGCGTTTTTTTATCGCGGAAAATGTATTTCCCTTGACCATTATCGGTAATGGTCAACGTATTGGCATCAAAAAGCACACCTGCACCAATTAAAGCACCTGTTGCATCAAAATCACTCTCGTTGTAGTAAATAAAAGTTCCATTATTCGCAGCAGTATCTAAAATGGTAATGGTTTCATTTTGCGTTACCACTTCTTTCATAATCTCATCCGTTACCGGAATCCATTGTACTTCATTATTCTTCGTTACCAATAAATGTTTATCGGCTCCTGGTGCAATTTTAGCAGAAGTAACCGCTTTATCGTTTATTTTATAGGTGGTAACTGCGTTATTTGCTAGCTTTCTTTCTGAAATGGCACCATCTGCTATAGTCAATAAAACATCTTTGAGTACAGCCCCGGCCAAACTTGCATCTCCGTTAATTAAAATTCCTTCTCCAGTTAAAGGAGAGGGTCTTGTTTGTGCCACTTCAATCTTATTGATGATATTTTCAATTATACTTTGCAAGTTATCGCCTTCGATAATCGTACTGCTATTGTCGATAAAAATTGAATTGGCACGCGTACTAATCGTAATTAAAGGATTTTCTAGCGAAGTCATTCCATCGTAAAAATCGTAGATTCCACGTTCTGAATTCCCTTCTCTTTCTTTAATTCTCAATGTATTGGCATCAAATATCACACCTTGACCACGAATAGGTAATCCTGTTTGACTGTCGATTGCATTTTCATTATAATAGGTAAAAGTTCCATTGTGATTATCTTCTAGAATAGTCACACGCTCATTCGTTCGCACTGCCTCTTTGATTACTTCATCCGTAACCGTTACCCACTTCACATCACCTGTAGCATCCGTTACCAAAAGTTGTTTGGTATTTCCTGGTTTTATTTTAGCTGTAGTAATACTACTGTCTTTAATTTTAAGTGAGGTCGGGTTTAACACCGCTTTTTCACCTCCCGTTACCTCAATAATATCATCTCCAGTCATATTCTTTGCCTGAAGCGTAATGGCCTGAACGATTTCATTTACTACGGTCTCATTTTGGAGAATAGTTGTTATATTTTGAATGACATCTGCGGGAACATCAATTTCCGTTTGAGTTTGATCTTCTGAGGTATAAGTATATTTCCCTTCTCCATTTGGTTGGAGCGTAGTTAGGATGTTGACATCAGCCAAAGGAACCGCTACAACGTGATTTTTAGAATCGCGTAAGAAAAGTGTTTCCTCTGTTGGATTAACTGCTAGCTCTTCGTTTTTTGCTACATCTTTTAGAAAATCATCTGTAGAAGTAATTAAACGCACCCAGCGATTGGTAAACCAATAGTAGTAACCTGGTTTTAAAACCTCACTATCTGTAGTATTGAAAACAAGCAAGCTGTTTGGTGTTTTTCCTCCATTAACATTAGCGTTATCTTCTATTGACAGCAAAGGAACTCGCGGAATGAGAACTCCTTTGTAATTTCCTGCTTTTGCTTCCACATCCAAAAGTGCAGCTGGATTGGGATTGGCCGTACCAATACCTACCTGTGCGAATGTGAAACCTGACATCATAAGTAACGCGACTGAAAGTACATTTTTTTTCATAAACTACTATTTATTTCAATTTTTCATTATCTTTTAGAAAGAAAACTACTAAAAAACCAATTTTTCTTTACTATTATTATAGTAATCAAATATTATACCAAATCGTAACTATTTTAATTTTATGTTATTTTTTTAAAAAAAATAGTTTTATATATTTTTGTAACACCTTAAAAATCAATATTTTTCATTCTATAAATAACAGAACCTAACTTTATTAAAAAATCATCCGAACAACTCTCCCTTACAGTTTGTAGATAATTCATAATTTTTCAGCACTTTTTCAATTATACGCGGCCAAACTTCTTGATCTAGCGTCTAACTTCCTTTCTATATTTTTTCATAATTTTAAACCTATTTTATAGTTTAAAACACAAAAAAAACAGCATAACCAAATCTATTCTTATTCAAAATAACACGTACATTGTATTTATTTTTAATAAAGATATGATGTATTTTTAATTTATTGGAATAAATATAAAGGATTTATCTTATATTTTACATAAAATAGCTTAATAAATTGTTTCCTTTTCGAGTTTTAAAAAAATGTGAAATTTAACAATTAGGATAAATAACTTCAGTTTATGGGAATTGTAAAATTTTGAATCCATTTTTTACAAAAATTCTCAACATAGTTCGCTATTTGTGCTTATTTTTTTAATTTGAATATTTTTCTTTTGGGCCAAAAAAAAGCTTACCGCTGATGACTCAACGGTAAGCTTGGAAATTAAATGTATAAAATAGTTATTTTGCTTTGATACGACTTAACGTCTCTTGTGAAACTCCGAGATAGGAGGCTACAATTTTATTTGGCAATCGCTGTACAATTTGGGGGTTTTGACATAATAAATCTTGATATCTTGTAGCAGCATCCATGGTAACCATCGCAAATAGTCGACTGGTGTTATTGATATAAGCGAATTCTAGATACTTGCGATAGAACTTTTCCCATTGGGGAACGGCCTCTAACAAGTCGTAAAAATGATGATGCGCAATTACGTAGACATCACTTTCCTCTAGTGCTTGCATATATTCTTCCGCACTATTTCCTTGAATAAAACTAACTAAAGTAGTAGCGAATTGATTCTCGAAGGCAAAAAAGCGGGTGGTATCTTGTCCTGCTTCATTAATATAGAAAATGCGCAAGCATCCTTGACAAACAAAGTACAGCTTTTGTGTTTGTCCTACTCCTGCGTTCAATTGGGCTCCTTTCTTCAGTTTTTCGTACTTAAAATAAGAGAGTATCAAATCCAATTCTGCTTCCGTAACCTCAATTCGCTCTTGGATATAGGCGATTAATTGTTTCATTGTACTTATTTTTCACTAACAAATGTACGATAATACACCACATCTGCGATTGTTAACACCGTCATTTTATGTGCTAAGGCGAACTCAATTGCTTCTGGCAATCGCGCCATACTTCCATCGTCATTCATTAATTCACACAAAACGGCCTCTGGTGGTAAACCAGCTAACTTCATCAAATCCACACTGCCTTCGGTATGTCCATTTCGCTCTAAAACCCCTCCGTTTTTTGCGCGTAAGGGAAAGATGTGTCCGGGTCTAGCTAGATCCTCCGCTTGTGCATTTTTATTGCTTGCCGCACGAACTGTCGTTAAACGATCCGCTGCGGATAATCCTGTGGTAACTCCTTTGGCAGCCTCAATCGCAATGGTAAAAGGGGTTTGAAATTGACTGGTGTTCTCTGTAACCATATAGGGTAAAGCCAAATGATCCGCTTTTTCATTGGTCAAACACAGACAAATGACCCCGCTACAATAGCGAATCAATACAGCCATGTCTTGTTCCGACATCAAGTGAGCGGAGAAAATCACATCGGCTTCATTTTCTCTATCGCTATCGTCCAACAACAACACTCCCTTGCCCACTTTTAAAAAGCTCAACGCTCGCTCTACACGTTCTTGACTGCTCTTTCCAAATTCTCGTAATTGATCTTCCATTCTATTTCTTAATTAATTGTTCTGCGTATTTTCTTGCTTTAGGAATAATAAGGAAAGCAGAAGCATAAGCTACGGGCAGCATGACACTCCACGCTTTCAAAAACAGAAAGAACCAACCGTCCTGAAAACCATAGTTGCGAATCAACCCAACAAAGGCCATGATTAGAGTCATCGGAATTACGACAAACAACGTGTTGACGTACTTGTAATATTTACTGTTCATATTCTAAATTTTTACTGAGACAAAATTCAGCTTATCTAGATCTAAAAACATTGACATAGGTCAAAAAAGGGAGGGTTGTTTGTTGTTTGTTGTTGGTTGGTGTGAGGGTGTGAGGGTGTGAGGGTTGTTTGTTGGTGTGATAGTGTGAGGTTAAATCCGTGCGATTGGGATTATTGTCTGTTTTTCCCATGCTTGTACCGTTTACTTGATGGCTGCTAATTTTTGATTATGCGTCGTAGCTACCTTTACTCCAGTTCTCCTTGCAATACTAAAAAACAAAATCAACTGTACAATACCCCCCTTCCGTATTCTTCCTATTTTGGGATAAAATGGGAGTAAATGTCCCTTTTTGTCCAGTACAGCAAAGTATAAACTACTGTTAATCAACAAGGTAACAAGCATTCATTTACAGTTCCTTTTGGGTTTATTCGGTGTTTGCTTTGGGTTTGCTTGGTTTTCGGGCCTTTTACCGAACAAACCCAAAACGAAGGGAAAGCAAACCCATAAGGAAGATTTATTGGATCATAAGAAGATTCTCAATAACCACAGGGGTTTACATGGTTTTAGTGATAATCAAATAATCTGCTTTACGCTAGAATTGTCTTGATTACAAAACAAAGCGTATACCAACCAACTTAAGTTTACCTTGGATGTATTCCACGACCAAGATAGTCATTCAAAATATGGATTGAGTAACACACTGCTCATTCTTTTTGGAAAAGAAATAAATAGTTCCACACTAAATCCCACTAGTACTACTAATGATCCAAGTAGTGAGTTCTCTGTGAACGTTGAAAAAAGGGAGGGAGGGATGCTTTTTTGTATTTTTTATTTTTCACCCAACATGTCACCCCGACGAAGGAGGGGTCGCATCCAGCGCTCACATCATACTGTAAATCGCGAACAGTGAATGGAAAATGTATCGTGATGAGATTGTCTTTTTATCTCACTTATTCTATATTTGTTTTAGTGTTCGATGAATATATCTCACTTATTCTATATTTGTTTTAGTGTTCGATGAATCTTTACTACGTTACGATTTTCACTACGATTTATCCTTCGTCGAAATGACATGACGGCGTTGAGTGACGATTGTTTAGAAATGCGCTATAAAAGACAAAACCCGCTAATCTTTCGACTAACGGGTTTTGTATTCTATAATTTAGACGCACGGACTGCACCTGAGGCTTTAGCCGAACGACTTGAAGTTAAGTCAGCACGATCAAGTTTATTCTTTGTCAATGACGACTACTTTTTTTGTTACTCTTACTTCTGTTTCTATTAATCTCAGTAAATCCTCTCCTTTATCATTTTTTTGAAACAAATCAATATAAACAGCATCATTCACAATAGCATCTATAAAATAATATCCAACATTAGGAAAAACAACATTATCTAAAGGAATATACCTATTATCAACAGCTCCGTATAAATTCTTAGCAACCTCTTTTAAAGAATCATAATCAACATTATTTGTTAAGAAAACATTAGCTATTACATATCTATCTTTTTGTTTATCAGTGAATACTGTCGTAATCGTATCAAGTTGACTTATGAATAAAATTTCTCCATTATAGGTTTTATTTTTATAAACCGTATCAGGAAAATTAATCTCACACCATATACTCTCTACATTTTTTAAATCTAATCTTTTATCATTAAACAACTGACTACTTTCTGTTTTTCTTTCTCCATTACATCCAAAAAAAACAAAAGCCAATACTATTATTAATAATCTCATAAGCCATTATACATTTTAACTTTAATACTTCCTCTTAACGAATCTCTTGTATCTAATTTCTTAACTATACCTTCATTTCCTCTAACCACTGTAGTATCTCTTCCAACTGGTCTATGTAGAGTTGATTTATTATTAGCAAAAGGCTTTGTAGCATGGTAATCTATTCTTTGTACAATAACCTTTTCTGTTAAAGGCTCAGGTGTTGTTGGTAAAGTAGATTCTTTAGGTGTATTCGATTTAATAGCTTCATCTTTAAAATAACCCAATACTTTATTCATCAAAGCTTAAAAAGCATTTACATCACTATCTCCAACTTCAATAGATCCTTGTCCCCTATCTCTTCCTATAGCACTATCCATAGGATCTGCTCCCGTTCCCCAAACCATTACACCATCTTGAGTAATTTTACCTAATATTTCTTTAGGAACTATTAATTCCTGGATAAAATTATTCTCTCCTCCTGAGTTATCATGCCACATTCCTTTGTTAAATGTCCAGCTCCCGGTACTATCGTTATGAACATCTCCATTTTGAAAATTACCTTTTTCTGGAGGATCAACTCTCATCCCCGTAGGATCAATCAGATTAATCGGGTTGTTGTGTACATAATGGTAGGGATTCCATCCTGGGAACTCTTCCGCCAACGGGTCCACATTCATCCATCGACCAATCGCAGCATCATAGTTCCTTGCTCCATAATCATACAAGTTCAATCCTAGCTCCTCTTGTAACTCCTTGCACTACGTGCGGTATCTTCGTCTAAAGCTCATCGCTTTCTCCTCGATAATATACTGATAATTATAGTTTTGGGCTATCGTATTATTCTTCTCATTATACCCTTGATGCGCTAATCCAAAGGGATAGTAATTCGTTTCCTCAATAATCTCACCAATGTCGATTTTGTCGTTTTTATTCGCGTCAACTCAAGTTAAGCGGTGTTAACCAAAGTTAAAGATAACTAACTTTTAGATTATACATATAGACTTTAGTTCACGAATACGAAAACACATTAACGATAAAGTCTTATTCCATATCATGAATACCTACATCCAAAATTTTAAAACGCAACAAGCGTTTGTTAAATAACGTTCAAGCTATTTTTAAAAGAAAACCCGCTAATAGACAGCGGGTTTTTCTTCTTTTATAATTTAGGCGTACGGATTGCACTCGAGGCTTTAGTTGAACAGGTTGAAATTAAATGCAAAAAAAAGCTAACCCTACAAAGGATTAGCTTTTCTTATATTCAATCATTTTCAGTGAACCGATTAACTGTCAACCGTTAACCACAACCTAACTCAGCGTTTGTGAGATTTTTTCAAGATTCAAACTATTCGCCATGGCGGAGAATATATCGTGATAGGTTTGTTTATTTTCATATAATGCTTCATGCACACCGCTTTCTACTACTTGTCCTTTTTCCATCACGACAATATGATGGGCATCGATAATTTGAGAAATACTGTGGGAAACAATGATAACCGTTCTATTTTCTTTGATGGCATCCAAGCTTCGTTTAATTTGTTCTGTTGCAATAGCATCCAAACTCGCTGTAGGTTCATCCAAGAATATAATAGCGGGATCTTTTAAAAACAAGCGCGCAATGGCAATACGCTGCTGTTGCCCTCCAGATAGCAGTCGAGCATCTGCTTCATAGCCTTGCGGTACATCCATAATTTGCTCGTGAATATAGGCTTTTTTAGCCGCTTCTATCACTTGTTCTAAAGAGGCTTCTTCATCGCCATAGCGGATATTTTCTGCAATACTACCCTGAAAGATATGATTCTTTTGAAGGACCAAACCAATGTGCTTGCGCAATTCTTTGGTGTCATATTCTTTTAAATCGATTCCATCGAGGAGAATTTGCCCTTCATTGGGTTCATAAAACTTATCCAATAAATTGATAACCGTACTTTTTCCCGCTCCACTCAATCCTACTAAAGCGGTTGTTTTATTGGGCTCAATCAGCATAGAAACATCCTTTAGTGCTTTTGTTCCATTGGGGTAATTAAAAGATACGTTTCTCAATTCGATGCGGCCTCCAATCTGTTCTGGCACATACGTCCCTGAAGTCTCTTCTTCATGTGCTTCTAAAACTTCAAAGAAACTTTCAGAGTAAATCATCGCATCATTGACATCGTCATAAATGCGGTGTAATTGTCGAATTGGCGCTGTTACGTTGTTAAAAAGCAAGACGTGAAACATAATCATGCCCACACTCATTTGCCCTTTTAGCACAAAATAGGTGGTCAAAAGAATGATCACCACTAGACCAAATTGCTCGATAAAACTCTTTACAGCATCAAACACAAAACTCGTTTTTCTCGTATACAGCTGATTTTCTGTCATCTCGTATTGAATTTGCTCGTGTTTTTTCGATTCTAAAGGTTCACGTACAAAGGACTTTATCACGGTGATGGAATTGATTAACGAAATAATTCCGTTGTTTTTATTTTCGCGATAGCTTCTCATTTTACGTCGAAACCCCTTGAGTTTCTTAGCTTGCAATTGACTCACATAAAAATACAGTGGAATCATCGCTGTGCTGACCAAACCGATATACACATTCGCGGAATATATAAAGAACAAAGCGACGATAGCATTGGCGAATAGCGGTAAGATATCAATGAAGAAATTTTGCACCAATCGCGTAATACTACTGATCCCCTGATCAATACGCGTTTGCAGTTTTCCGCTGTCGTTTTCTTCTGAGGTATAAAAAGCCATTTTAAAGGTTAAAATGCGCTCCACCACCAATTGAGAAATATCTCTGGACGTATAAATCCGCAGTTTTTCTCCAAAGTAGCGCTGTCCAAATTGGATGCAACTAAAAGCAATCTCCTTGACGATTAAGATGACACTACTCCAAAGCAACACTTGAAACCCCCAGTCTAAGGTTTCTTCCTGGTTTACCACCAGAGTGAGTGCATCAACTAAGTGACGCAACACCAAGGCATTAACCTGAACGGCAATGGCCCCTACTGCGGTTAACAACAAAGTTCCTATGACTAATCCCTTATAGGGAATGATAAAAGGTTTTATTTTCTTTAATATGGTATATAAATTCATGTAACAAAGATATTTTTCTCCTGCTAGCTAATTCTTGACTTGTGTCAAAAAATCAACAAGAGTTTCTGGGGGTATTCTACTTTTTGCTGTACTTTTAAAAACAAAATAAATAACATGACTATTCGTCCCGCAATTCTAGCTGATATGGAAGCACTTCAATTGCTTTACCAAAAACAATTCGCCGATTTACAACGTCATCAACCGTATTCCTTTAAAGCTGATCTTCCTGCCTTTTCTTTTTTACAAGAAACCATCGAGGAAGAAGATTGTGAATTCATCCTCGCCTTAGATCAAGATAAAATCGTTGGAATGACAGCTCTATTTATCGAGCAAACCCTTCCTTACGAATGCTTTGTTTCCCACCGTTATCTCAATTTTGCGGATCTCTATGTCGAAGAAGCCTATCGCAACCAAGGTGTGGGCAAGCAACTCATTCAAGCCGTAAAAGATTGGGCCAAACAAAAAGAAGTAGATTATATTGAACTCCTTGTATTGAAACAAAATTCGAGGGCCTTGCAACTGTATATCGAACAAGAATTTGAAATTGTTCACATCACCATGCGCTACCGATTGGATTAGCATTTATATTTTATTTATTTAGAATAAATATAAACAATTATCTTTGCCTTTTAAAACAAATTAAAAAAGAATGAAACTATCGTTCCTGCGTTTTATAGGGCTAGTTGTCGTTTTACTAGTTTCATCTCTTCTAGCAGCCAAACTCCTATCGCTATTGGTCAAGAGTATACCCTCTCCTCTAGTGTTTTAAACGAAGATCGAAAAATTCAAATCTATCTTCCTAAAACGTATTCAGATAGTAGCTTAACTCCCCAACACTATCCTGTTGTTTACCTCTTGGATAGTGAAAGTAACTTCCCTTATCTAACGGCTTATATAGAAAAATTATCAAAATACCCTTATCCTGCTATTCCAGAGATGATTGTCGTGGGTATTGTCAATACCAATCGCACCAGAGACTTAACGCCTACTACGCGAAATGAAAAGGTCATGACTGCGAAACAAAAAGCAAAGATTAAAGGAGCATCCGGTGGAAATGCCGCGTTTTTTCAATTCCTAGAACAAGAAGTAAAGCCTTTTGTACATCACGAGTTTAGAGCGAATGATTATGCCTAACAAAAGAATGCCCCTCTTGTTGAGTACTATATTGGCTATTGTTTGGAATTGTACCCGACCAGTACTATTCGTCAAGAAATACAGGCAAACAACTAAGGCCATCGATTCCCTCAAAGATTGAGTAGATTCACCCAATAAATAGTGCAAAGTCCCTAGATAATTGGGTTATTTACTTATTATATACGAGATACAGTAAGTCCCCTACTGCTTATTTTTTTAAAAAATGTTGTTTCCTAATTGATAAGCAAAGTATCCAAAAAGTAAAAAGTCTACATTTGTTGTTGTAGACTTTTTTTATGCTTTACTACGATAATCTCAATAGTAGTTTTTCTGTTTCTGTACCATCAATTCCCTCATGAGACGTGTGGAAAACCACTTTACCATCTGCAATAAGCAACAATTGAGGAGATTCGTGTTGCACTTGAAATCGATCAGCGATATCTAAAGAAACCAAGCGATTCTTTTTCACATCTACCATATAACAATCTACTTGTGTGGGATTTGTAAATGATTGCTCAAAATTTCTCAAGGCCATCTTACTGATATAGCACGTGGTACTATTTTTAAAAATAATACACGGTTTCGTTGCTGTATTGGCGATTAACTCCGATAAGGTAGAAGTTTCTGTAAGTTCAATCCAGTTCATAAGACATTTTTTCAGTTAAATAGAAGCGTTTTTGCCCAATAAATGACGTTTTGTCATCGTTACATACAAATATATAAATAATTTTGGACAGAAAGTCGTAAATTTAAGATTGGAATACATCTTGTAAAAAGTATAGTACAACGCAAAAAAAATAGAAAATGAACTTGAATAATTTTACAATAAAATCACAAGAGGCGCTACAACGTGCACAAGTTATTGTGCAAGGATTAGGCCAACAACAGATAGAGAGCGAACATCTATTCAAAGCTATATTAGAAGTAGATGAAAATGTAACTCCTTTTATTTTAAAGAAACTAAACATCAATGTCAGTGCTTTTGAATCTGCCTTGGACGCGACAATTGGTCGTTTTGCTAAAGTAGAAGGCGGACAGATTGGTCTATCTAGGGATGCGGCTACGGCTTTAACAGAGGCTCAAGCTATTGCAACCAAAATGAAGGATGAATATGTTTCGATTGAACATTTACTTTTGGCTATTTTCAAATCGAAAAGCACAGTTGCTCAAATGTTGAAAGATCAAGGAGCCACTGAAAAGCAATTGGAAGCAGCCATTCAAGAGATCCGCAACGGCGCACGTGTTACTTCCGCTTCTGCTGAAGAGACCTATAATTCACTAAACAAATACGCCAATAACCTAACGAAATTGGCCTATGAGGGAAAACTAGATCCGGTTATTGGTCGAGATGAAGAGATTCGACGTGTGTTGCAAATTTTGAGTCGACGCACCAAGAATAACCCGATGTTGATTGGTGAGCCTGGTGTAGGTAAAACAGCCATTGCAGAAGGATTAGCTCATCGTATCGTTCAACAAGACGTTCCGGAGAACTTAAAAGACAAACAAATTTTCTCTTTGGATATGGGAGCCCTGATTGCAGGTGCAAAATACAAAGGGGAATTTGAGGAGCGATTAAAGTCTGTAGTAAAGGAAGTAACCACTTCCGAAGGACAGATTATCCTATTTATTGACGAGATTCACACCTTAGTCGGTGCTGGCGGTGGTGAGGGAGCCATGGATGCTGCAAACATCTTAAAACCTGCGCTAGCGCGTGGTGAATTGCGTTCTATTGGTGCTACAACTTTAGATGAGTATCAAAAATACTTCGAAAAAGACAAAGCGCTAGAAAGACGTTTTCAAAAGGTAATTGTAGACGAACCGGATACAGAAAGTGCGATTTCCATTTTACGTGGAATCAAGGAGAAATACGAAGCACACCACAAAGTACGCATCAAAGACGAAGCGATTATCGCAGCGGTTCATTTATCTGAGCGCTATATTACCAATCGTTTCTTACCCGATAAGGCGATTGACTTAATGGATGAGGCAGCGGCTAAATTGCGCATGGAGATCAACTCTAAACCAGAGGAACTCGACGTACTAGACCGCCGAATCATGCAGTTGGAAATTGAAATTGAAGCGATTAAACGCGAAAACGACGAAGATAAACTAAAACTTCTAGGTCTAGAACTTGCCAATTTAAAAGAAGAACGCAACGAAATATTCACCAAATGGCAATCGGAAAAAGAGGTTGTCGATCGCGTACAAGCTTGTAAACAAGAGATTGAAACCTTTAAGCTAGAGGCTGAAAAAGCAGAACGCGAAGGAGACTATGGCAAGGTTGCAGAATTGCGTTATGGCAAAATTAAACAGGCCCAAGAAGAGCTTGAAAAAGCGCAAGCGCAGTTAGAAGAAAATCAAAAAAGCCATTCCTTAATTAAAGAGGAAGTGACGAGTGACGATATTGCTGAGGTAGTAGCGAAATGGACGGGTGTTCCGGTAACAAAAATGCTGCAAAGTGAGCGAGAGAAACTCTTGCATTTGGAGGGCGAATTACACCAACGCGTCGTAGGACAAGAAGAAGCGATTGAAGCCATCAGCGACGCCGTACGTCGAAGTCGAGCCGGACTACAAGATCCAAAGAAACCAATTGGCTCCTTTCTCTTCTTGGGAACAACTGGAGTCGGTAAAACGGAACTTGCTAAAGCTTTAGCTGTGTATTTGTTTGACGATGAAAACGCCATGACGCGAATTGACATGAGTGAATATTCTGAGCGCCACAGTGTAAGCAGATTGGTTGGTGCGCCTCCAGGATATGTTGGCTATGACGAAGGAGGACAATTGACAGAAGCGGTACGCAGAAAACCTTATTCGGTAGTTTTGCTAGATGAGATTGAAAAGGCACACCCAGATACGTTTAACATTTTACTTCAAGTATTAGATGAAGGACGTTTAACGGATAACAAAGGACGTTTGGCCGATTTTAAAAATACAATCATCATCATGACGTCTAACATGGGTAGTCATATTATCCAAGAGAAGTTTGAACAAACAACCAATATTGAACAAGCATCAGAAGAGGCAAAAGAAGAAGTGTTGAACGTCTTAAAACAAAGCGTTCGTCCAGAATTCTTAAACCGTATTGATGAAGTGGTGATGTTTACGCCTCTAACACAAGACAATATCCTCCAAATTGTAGATATTCAATTGCAAGGGGTAATGAAGATGCTTAATGAGCAAAACATCCACTTAGAAGCAACGAAGGAAGCTAAAGAATTCTTAGCTCACAAGGGGTATGATCCACAATTTGGTGCTAGACCCGTAAAACGAGTGGTTCAACGCGAAGTATTAAACAAGTTGTCAAAAGAAATCTTAGCGGGTACAGTCAAAGCGGAAAGCATGATTTTACTCGACTCTTTCAATGACGAGTTAGTTTTTAGAAATAAATAATTCGGTTGACGGTTAACAGAAAACAGGCTAAATTAAAGAGAACCAATCCTTTGAAGGGGTTGGTTCTTTTTTTTGTTGGTTGATTGTTGTTAGTTGATTGTTGTTAGTTGATGGTGAGAGGGTGTCGTGGTGTGGTGGTGTGATGATGAGGTGATTAGATGCGTAAGGACCCGTAGTAATTTGTCTATGAGGTGATTAAATTTTGATGAACGGAAAAATTGCTTTTTCGTTTTTTCGCCAGTTGCTTTTTCGCCAGATGATCAATTAAAGAAAGAATATCTTTAAATCAGAAAGTTAACCGATAATCTTTTATGGGTTAGCAAGGTTAGATAGTCTAACCGATTAGCCAAATAAACCAGTAAACCAATCCAGGCATTAAAGAAAGAATATCTTTAAATCAGAAAGTTAACCGATAATCTTTTATGGGTTAGCAAGGTTAGATAGTCTAACCGATTAGCCAAATAAACCAGTAAACCAATCCAGGCATTAAAGAAAGAATATCCTTAAATCAGAAAAGTTCATCTGGTAACCGATAACCCATAACTGATAACCCATAACCCATAACTGATCACTGATAACAAAAAAAGCAGTAAACTTTCGTTTACTGCTTTTTATATAGTATTGTGATAGTGTCAGATTCTTTAGGAATGAATGTAAATTTCTTTAATCAGAAAATTCACTTCTTTCTTCTTTCTCCTCACTTCTAACCAATTTAAGATAAAGCTGCTTTTACTTGATCTGCTGCTTCTTGGAAAGCTACAGCTGATAAGATTGGCATACCTGATTGGTCGATTAATTCTTTTGCTAATTCAGCGTTTGTTCCTTGTAAACGAACGATGATAGGCACTTTAATATCGTCTCCCATATTTTTGTAAGCATCTACAACCCCTTGAGCAACACGGTCACAACGAACGATTCCTCCGAAGATGTTGATTAAGATAGCTTTTACGTTTGGATCTTTTAAGATAATGCGGAACGCGATTTCAACACGTTTAGCATCAGCTGTTCCTCCTACGTCTAAGAAGTTTGCTGGTTCAAAACCTGCGTATTTGATTAAGTCCATCGTAGCCATTGCTAAACCAGCACCGTTAACCATACATCCAACAGTTCCATCTAAATCCACGTAGTTTAATCCCGCTTCTTTTGCTTCAACTTCGATTGGACGCTCTTCTGTAGTATCTCTGTACTCAGCGTATACTTTTTGTCTGTATAATGCGTTGTCATCAATTGTTACTTTAGCATCAACTGCCAAAATTTTATCATCCGATGTTTTTAATACAGGGTTAATTTCGAACATAGAAGAATCACTTCCCATGTAAGCGTTGTACAATGCGTCAACGAATTTAACCATTTCTTTGAATGCATTTCCTGATAAACCTAGGTTGAATGCAATTCTTCTTGCTTGGAAACCTTGTAATCCAACAGCTGGATCGATTTCTTCTTTAAAGATTAAGTGTGGCGTTTTCTCAGCAACTTCTTCGATATCCATTCCTCCTTCAGTAGAATACATAATCATATTTCTACCTTTAGCACGATCTAATAATACAGACATGTAGAACTCGCTCACTTCGCTTTCACCTGGATAGTATACATCTTCAGCTACTAATACTCTATTTACTCTTTTTCCCTCTGGTGGAGTTTGTGGAGTAATTAGGTCCATTCCGATGATTTTTCCAGCTAGCTCTTTTACTTCATCTAAGTTCTTAGCTAACTTTACTCCTCCTCCTTTACCTCTTCCCCCAGCATGGATTTGAGCTTTTACTACATACCAACTTGTACCAGTTTCTTCTGTAAGTTGTTTTGCTTTTTCAACAGCTTCATCTGCGTTGTTAGCTACTAAACCACGTTGTACTCTAACTCCGTAGCTAGCTAATATTTCTTTACCTTGAAATTCATGTAAATTCATAGTGTAATACGTTTAGCTTTAAAAATAAACAGATACAAAAATAATAATTAGGTTTGAATTTCCCTAATTTAATTCTGTATATGTCCTATTTATTCTTAGATTTAACTTTATAAAATTTAAAAAATATTTGATTTTTGTTCCTCTAATTTAGAAAATATCAATTGATCCTTTTCCTTCTCTCATTATTTCTGGTTCAAATCCGGACAAATCGATTACTGTAGATGCTTGATTATCACCATATCCTCCATCAATAATTAAATCAACCTTATTATTCCACTTTTCTAAGATCAATTCAGGGTCTGTGGTGTACTCTAAAATTTCATCTTCATCATAGATAGAAGTAGAAACAATAGGATTCCCCAATCTACGTACAATTTCTCTGGCGATATTATTATCAGGTACGCGAATACCTACTGTTTTTTTCTTTCTAAATTCCTTTGGAAGATTGTTATTACCTGGCAGAATAAAAGTATACGGACCTGGCAGGGCTTTTTTGAGAATTTTAAATGTGGCGGTGTCAATTTGCTTGATGTAATCTGAGATATTACTCAAATCATGACAGACAAAGGAGAAATTTGCTTTATCTAATTTAATTCCTTTTAATCGGGCGATTCGCTCTAGCGCTTTTGTATTGGTAATATCACACCCCAATCCATATACGGTATCTGTTGGATAGATAATCAATCCTCCGTTGCGCAGTACTTCCACTACTTTATTGATTTCCTTTTCATTCGGATTTTCTGGATAAATCTTTACAAACTGTGCCATAGTATTGATTTTTATTGTTTTATACAATTTACGCTAAAACTTGAAGCTTAGCAAATCGCAATAATATTTTTTTTATTCCCCCTACCTCGAAGTTAATTTCAGCTTTGCGGTCTGCCCCTACGCCTTCGAGATTCAGGATTACACCTTGTCCAAATCGCTCATGCATGACGCGTTGTCCTATTGTCAATCCGCTATTTGCGGCCTCTCCTCCACTGTTTCCGCTTGTCGTAGCGTTAACGGGTTTTAATTTTCGAATGTTGCGATCTAGTACAGGTTCTTCGTTATTTTTTAAATACGCAGGAGGTGTTCCGTTCACCGGTTTGGCCAATCTCAACTTACTCTTATCTACATCGCCAAAAATATCGGCATCAATTTTAGGGGTATAGCGGTAATTGGTTTCTACGGGTGTTAAAAACTCTAAATACTGATCATCAATTTCTTGAATAAATCGCGAGGGATCACAATCGATGAGTTTACCCCAGCGGTATCGCGATTGCGCATAGGTCAAATACGCTTGGTGTTCGGCACGAGTTAAAGCGACATAAAACAAGCGTCGTTCTTCTTCTAATTCAGTTCTTGTAGTACTGCTCATTGCACTTGGAAACAGATCCTCTTCCATTCCCACGCAGAACACGGTTGGAAATTCCAATCCTTTTGCAAGGTGAATGGTCATTAAAGCTACTCGATCATCATCTCCTGTGTCTTTATCCAAATCGGTTGCCAAGGCTACATCTTCTAAAAACTCAGTTAATGCACCTCGAGCACCGTCAATTTCGCGTTGTCCTTCAATAAAATCTTTGATACCATTGAGTAATTCCTCAATATTCTCCATACGCGTAATTCCCTCTGGCGTTGTATCTTTGCGTAATTCTTGTACCAATCCTGTTTTTTTCACCACATGCTCAACCATTTCATACGCATCTTTCGTTTGTTCTAATGCTTGAAAGGCTTTGACCATATTGACAAAATCAGTTAATTTATTTTTCGTTCCTGCAGTGATTTTTAAATCAATCTTATCGATATGTGACATCACTTCAAAAATAGAACGCTTGTAATGATTGGCGGCGATGATCAATTTATCCAAAGTTGTTGCGCCAATTCCACGCGCAGGATAATTAATTACTCGCACCAAGGCCTCTTCGTCTTTTGGGTTGATAATCAAGCGCAAATAGCTCAATACATCTTTAATTTCTTTGCGTTGATAGAAAGATAATCCCCCGTAAATGCGATAGGGAATATCTCGTTTACGCAAGGCATCCTCCATCGCACGAGACTGTGCATTGGTACGATATAGAATAGCAAAATCGCTGTTGTTTTTTTGATTTTGCATTTTTTCTTCAAAAATAGTTGACGCTACAAAGCGCCCCTCTTCTCCATCGGTTAACGAACGGTGTACTTTAATTTTCGGCCCTGACTCATTATCTGTCCAAACGATTTTTTCCAGTTTGACTTTATTCTTGTCAATGATGGTATTCGCCGCTTCAACAATATTTCTTGTAGATCGATAATTTTGCTCTAATCGATACAGCTGTACCTTGTCAAAATCTTTTTGAAAGTTTAAGATATTATTGATATTCGCTCCACGGAAAGCGTAAATACTTTGCGCATCATCTCCTACCACACAGATATTTTGAAAGCGATCTGACAAAGCGCGGACAATCAAATACTGAGAGTTGTTTGTATCTTGATACTCATCCACCAAAATATAGCGAAAGCGATCTTGATACTTTGCTAAAACATCCGGAAAACGAGTCAGTAATTCATTGGTTTTCAACAGTAAATCATCAAAATCCATAGCTCCTGCTTTGAAACAGCGCTCTACATAGTGTTCGTAAATTTCACCTATGCGCGGTCTTTTGCTCATGGCATCGGCCTCTTGGAGTTCAGCATCATTAAAATATGCTTTTACTGTCACCAAGTTGTTTTTATAATTAGAAATACGACTTGCTACTTCTTTGGGTTTATAGATGTCTTTATCCAGCTGTAATTCTTTGATAATCTGCCCAATTAGTCGTTGGGTATCTTGAGAATCGTAAATAGAGAAATTACTTGGATAGCCCAAATGGTCTGCCTCAGCACGCAATATGCGGGCAAAAACAGAGTGAAAAGTTCCCATCCAAAGGTTTTTAGCCTCACTATTTCCAACAATTTGAGCAATTCGATTTTTCATTTCTCGCGCTGCTTTATTGGTAAAAGTTAAGGATAGAATATTAAAAGCATCTACCCCTTGATGCATCAAATAAGCAATCCTCAAGGTCAATACTCTTGTTTTTCCTGAACCTGCTCCAGCTATCACAATCATGGGGCCATCTTTCTGTAATACAGGTGCTCTTTGAGCTTCATTAAGTTGATCAATATAACTTTGCATAGTGTCTAAAACCGTAAAAAGCCAAAATTACAACTACTATTAGTTTATAGCAAGTTTTGTTCGCATTAAAGCGTTTTTATCTTTCACAATAATTCTTACTTTTGTTGAAACTTAATTTACATGAATCTCAATTTTCTACTCGTCTCACTTCAGTATGTCCTCCCCGCGCTAATCGTGGCGGGACTGGCTTATGTCTTTTTTCAAAAAATTTTAGAAAGACAGGCGCAAAGAGATCGTTTTATCCTTGCACAACTCGCAAATAAAGAGACGGGCATTGACACCAAAGCGCTAAAATTACAAGCTTGTGAGCGATTAGTAATTTATGCAGAGCGCAGTGATTTAAAAAAGTTAATTTTAAGAGTACAGCCCCTAAGTACTGATACCAAAACTTATGCTCATTTACTGGTTCAGCATCTCGAGCAAGAATACGAATACAACGTTACACAGCAGCTGTATGTTTCTCCTGAACTATGGACTATTGTGGTACACACGAAAAACGCCCTTATCACCACGATTCAACAAACAGCTAAATTGCCTGAAGCAACTTCGGCTATGTTGTATCAAAACCTCTTGTTAAATGAATCGATAAAGATCCAAAACAAAGTGGATATTTTACTTCGAGCAATCAAAGAAGAGACTAATGCTAATTTACATTAAATCAGTTCAATAACAAATTAAAAGGTATGAGAAGAATTTTAATTAGCACCTGCTTATTGGTAGGCGTTTTAGGGACCAACTATACGATTCACGCACAAGGTAAATTGGGCAATGTATTAGGTAACTTATCCCAAGATCAGATTGGAAAAGGGCTAAAAGAAGCTTTAGATAAAGGAATCCAACAACAAGTAGCTCAATTGGCAAAGCCGGATGGATTCTTTAAAAATGAAATGGTCAAAATCATGTTACCTGAAGAATTGCAAAAGGTAGATAAAACCCTTCGCGCAATGGGGATGGGGAGTGTTGCTGACCAAGGGTTGCAATTGTTAAACAGAGCTGCGGAAGACGCCGTTAAGGAAGCAACTCCAATTTTTGTACAAGCAATTAAAGAACTTACGTTTACGGATGCGAAGAACATCTTATTGGGAGGGCAATCGTCTGCAACTACATATTTAAAAGAAAAAACTTCAAAACAATTAGCAGGCAAATTCGCTCCTATTATTGAAGAATCTTTATCTCAAGTTGGGGCAACTAAAGTATGGGAAGGTATTTTTACCAAGTACAACAGCCTGCCTTTGGTTTCGCCTGTTGATCCAAACCTAACCAACTATGTGACAGAAAAAACCATGGATGGGGTATTTACAATGATTTCTGTTGAGGAAAATAAAATTCGCGGAAACGAAGACAATGCTCGCTCCACGAATCTGTTGAAAGAAGTATTTGGCAAACAAGATAATACAGCGACAACTTCTACTAGTTCTTCTAAAAAGACAACGACAGAAACTTCCAAGAAAACGGAAAAAACGACAGAAAAGAAAAAAAGCTTATTGGATCTTTTTGGCAAATAAAAACAAGAAATTCTATAACGATAGGATAACCTAGTCTTAATCTTTAATCTAAATGAAAATCAGATATTTGCTTCATAAATATTTGATTTCATAAAAGAAATAGTTAAGGTTAGTTGATAAAAAAAGTGCATTGTTTTAGACATGCACTTTTTTTATTATATACTACGCTGTTTTACTATGTTGTTCAGTGTATTTTTATCCTATTAACACTAAATCACCTTAAACAATCCTGGATATTCTACAACAAATCCATCGTCATCCACGGTAATGGTCGCTTCGAAATCACTCCAAATATTTTTGTAATAGTACGTATTTTCAGCCAATTTGGTATATTCTTGTTGTACTAATGTAAAGTTTTCTTCCAAGGGATTGATATACAAAACTGGAATAGTTTTAGATTCGCCAATATTCAGCTTTAAACGACTAATTGGCAAGGTATTGGTAAAAGGAGTCACCGAAATATCAATATCCAAACACTCTTTTAAATGAGGATATTCTTGTTCGTCTAACATCCATTGTTCGTTTAATTTATGCCCACTCAATTGATAGTAGCGATGGCCTTCTTGACATCGAATATCAAAGAAACGCGTTTCCCAAGTTGAAGTAGCTACAATTTGATATTCTACTCCATAAATGCGATTGTTTTTATTCCCAACAAGCTCACCTTTACAGTGAAAACTACCTTCTTTTTCAATACAAGTGAAGTGTTCTATAGAAATAGTATCTACACCTAACCACGTACGTTTTTTTTCCATATAATTCAATAATGAGTTTTACAATTTTATACTTTGCGTTGCAATAAAAGTAGGGATATAGGTATCAATTACAAAACGAGGATTAGGCTGCCAAGCTTCTTCATAAGCAATAATAGCAAAACCTGCCTTTGTTTGTCCTCCTATTAAATCTTGCAGTGAATGCCCAAAAACGAGGGCTTCACCTCTATCTATTTTTTGCTGCAATTCTATAGGAGATAAATCCGTCTGATCGGCATAGGGAATTGTAAATCGCGGGCGAATTAATCCTTTTTCTTTTAACGCTGGATCTCTATCTTCAACAAAAACAATCGGATTATAGAAACTACTGATTAATTTACCCCCTTGCTTGAGAACGCGGAAACACTCCTTCCACACCTTATTGACATCATCGATATACAAATTGGAAATGGGGTGAATAATCAAATCAAAACTCGTTGCTTCTAATGCGCTTAAATCCCCCATATCACCCTGCATAATTTTCAGCTCTAGCCCATCGCGTTCTGCCACCATTTGATCTTTCAATAATTGTTCTTCTGATAAATCATAGACGAGAACGTCCGCACCTAATGCAGCTAAGATGGGACCTTGTTGTCCGCCAGCAGAAGCCAAACACAGTACTTTTTTACCTTTTACCTCACCTATCCAATCCTTTGCAATAGGCGTTGGCAATACGTATAAATCCCATTCGCCTTGCTTTGCTTTTTGCACTATTTCACTGCTTACGGGTTGTGACCAAGCTACATTTGCCTTGGCTTGATTATCCCATGCTTTTTGATTGTGTTTAATAAAATCTTCCAACCTTTCTCCAAACGATAGCTCAGCTAAATCATTTTAACTGAATCTTAAAATTATTCTTTTTTAGTTTACAAATCAAATATTTTTAAGGATTGCTATGAATTATAGCAGGAATGAAAGCTTGTAATTTTACTTTTTTTTCATGTACTTGATTCTATTTCACTTATTTGTTGATCGTTATGCGCTATGTAAGCCTGAAAGTGCGGTATCAGGTAAAATGCTTGTAAAAAAGAAAGCATAGTACAAGACAAGTTCAATAGCCCGCCCTCCACAAAAGTGTCTTGAACTAGGGGCGACAGTTCAAGATAGACGTATTTCTGATATTCTTCTAACCTCGAAATAGGGTATTCTACCTCTGCTTTTGGGTATGAAAGTCAAATACAAATAACCCCTAAAATGAAAAACCTTCATAAAGCGATTAATAAGTTCTTACTAAGGGAAATTGATCGATTCAGTTAATCCTTTCAGGAAAGTCATTTCAAATATCAGGTAATTTACGGATGTTGTTCGTCCTGGTTAATAGCTGTTACGTGTTTTACTTTCAATCATATAGCTAGAGGTAGCTATTTTATATCAAAAATTTAAAAAATATCTTTGTTTAGATAATATTAACATTGTAAAAATGAGCAAAATTACAACAACAATAGCATCCGCTTTCGGAATGATAGCCTTGCTAACAGCTCCAAATATAAAAGCACAAGATCGCTATGGTTTTACAACTTTTAGAAAGTATGACAACGATAGCAAAACGCAGTATCTGGTTATTTCAGATCCTGTTCGCAATTGGTATGATACTTCGAACGGAAAAATGACCGATCAAGAAAGGGAAGCCTGGCACACAACTTTTAAGACGCAGACAAATAGGCAAGTCGGTTTTCAATTGATGTATAATTATGAAAAATCAACACCTTACAAAGGCCTATACAATTATTTTACTTCAAAAGCGGCTTGCGAAGAAGCTATTGTAGAAGAAGTAAATGAATTCAATAAGACCTACAAAAATGCACCACAGTATCAAGAGGGTTGGTCTGGTGGAAAAAGTTACTATAAAGTGATTCATGTATATCCCACAAAATATTAATCCTTAAATTTTAACATTGCACCCCTAGTACAGCGAGGGTGAACGGAAATGAATTAAAAACGGAGCCTTTTAACTAATACGTATTGAATCCTATGAAAAAAATAGTAGTTATAGTAGTTGTACTTGGCTTTGTAGTACAGAGTTGGGGGCAAGAGAAAGAGACTGAAATAATTGTCAATGGTAATTATTATCTAAATCAAAAAGTTCCCGATGCACAGATGGTCTCTTTTGCTGATACGGTTTCATCTTCTGCATTTATGCAAAAGATGAATGATTTAAAAGGTAAAAATTATAGACTAACAGTGAAATCTATTGATAAAGAACATGTTTATTTTAGTTTTTGGAAGTTTTCAAATCGAAAAAGGAATAAGAACATAAATGGAGATTCCATCACAGTCCAAACAATTTATACTTTACCAAAAGAGGACTTTAAGCAAGTAGTCAATCCGCTATATGACAGAAAAGAATGGCGTGTTGGATTTTATACAATTCCTTATAAACTGCGATTTAAAGATTTCGACTTCGATGCCAACGTAAACTTAGGTACCAATATTGGATGCAAGCTTCGCTGGAATAGACAGTTTGAGCATGGTTTTTCTATTGAACCGATCTTAGGAGTTGGATTATCGAGTATAAAAATGGATGATAGCAATAGTACGGCTTCTACTTCTTCCAATATCAGTGCTTTTACAGTAAATACGGGTATATTATTTCATATCACCCAATCTATTAACGCTGGATTTACTTTAGGTTGGGATACTATTAGTGGAAAAGATCAAAATCAATACGATTGGAAGCATAATGGAAAAGGTTGGTTGGGTATAGGAATTAATGTTGCTTTCTCAACAGAAGCTAAAAACACGAGCAATGAAGGCTCAAATAAATAACAACTATTACATATTTAGTATAATGAAAAAAATCATACCCTTTTTTGTTCTATTTCTTGCCCTAGGAGTAGCAAAAGCACAAACAGCAGAACAAACGTTAGAGTGGTTAAATGTCAAAAAAGCAGAAATTTCTGAAATTAGTGCCAATACCGTTCGTTTTGGAAAAATAGAAATTACAAACGAACATCTTTATGCCTTTACTGATGATGGAGCAACCACTACGATCAAATGGATAAATTTTAAGGATATTAAATCTACTAATTACTACATACAAATTATATCAAACATCATGTACATGGGGAAAAATATTTATATTCAATTATATATTCCGGATAATGAAAAGAAAGCAAAGTATATTAACGCCTTAAAACACATGGCAACCCTAAAAGGGGCTAAATTGGTTGATGACGATCTGTTTTAGCATTGCAATTTGTTTAAAATAACTAGAAAATGAAAAAGGCATATTCCACCACGTTTCAATTAAAGAAAGAAGTTATCTAATTCAGGTAACTTCTTTTGTTAGAGGTAAACGGTAATATAATTACCTCTTTATAGATAGTAATCATGATGTAATTAAAACTTTTTGCTCCGTATAAGTTGTGATTTTAAATAAATTTACCACATGAAATTTTCGAATACGCATGAATTTAGGAGAAGATAAATTAGAAACATCATCTACTTTTTCCTTCTGTGATTGCTAAAAAAAGAGGATACTTTTCAGCATCCTCTTTTTTTTATTTTATTACATGACGGATTAGGTTAACATTCCTCCATCTACATTAAGTACTTGTCCTGTGATGTACGCTGACATATCTGACGCTAAGAATACACAAGCATTTGCGATGTCTTCTGGTTTACCTCCGCGTTTTAAAGGAATAGCATCTGTCCATCCTTTTACCACTTCTTCTGCTAATTTTCCTGTCATTTCTGTTTCAATAAATCCAGGTGCAACTACATTACAACGAATATTTCTCGATCCTAATTCCAAAGCGATTGATTTTGAGAATCCAATTACTCCAGCTTTCGATGCGGCATAGTTTGCTTGACCTGCATTTCCTTTCACTCCTACAACAGAACTCATATTGATAATAGATCCTTTTCTGTTTTTTAACATGGTACGTTGTACCGCTTTTGTCATATTGAACACTGATTTCAAGTTTACTTCAATTACAGCATCGAAATCTTGTTCTGACATACGCATTAACAAATTGTCCTTTGTAATACCTGCATTATTAATTAGAATATCAATATTACCAAAGTCTTTTAAAACATCCTCTACCAATTGTTCTGCTGCGGCATATTCTGCTGCATTTGATTGATATCCCTTTGCTTGAACGCCTAAAGCTACTAATTCGCTTACTAATTCATCTGCTGCTTGTACAGATGAGCTATAAGTAAAAGCTACATGAGCACCTTGCTCTGCAAATGCTATTGCCACACCTCTACCAATTCCACGTGTAGCACCGGTAATAATTGCTATCTTTCCTTCTAATAATTTCATGTATATTCAAATTTTGTTTTGACAAAGGGCAAATATAAACATTTTGTAATTTGGTCGTACTATTTTAAGAGGATTGTACCTCTTTTCTAAAGAATAGCATATAACACAGGGTAACTATCAATAGGAAAGCGAAGTAATATCCGTAAGATACCAGCTCCAAATAGCCTAATTTTTTGTTGGTAAAACTCAGTAGAATAAGGATTTGAGCTCCATAAGGTAATATTCCTTGCACAATACAGGCAAAGATATCTAAAACAGAGGCAACATAAGGGCGGTTTAGTTTGTATTCTGTGGCTACATCATGAGCTAAATTCCCAGCTACTAGGATGGATACGGTGTTATTTGCCATACAAACTCCAATACCTGAAACCAAGGAAGCAATACCAAATACCGCACCTTTACTTGTGCGAATTCGCTTCTGCATGCTTTTTAAAATCCAGGCAATCCCTCCTTTCTTTTCAATCATACGCGCTAGACCCCCTGTTAACATGGACAATAAGAAAATTTCTGTCATGGAAGTAAATCCTTCATAGGTGTGATTCCCTAGACCGACTAAATCAAAATCAGCTTGAACAAGCCCAATAATTCCCGCAGAGAGGATTCCAACAAAAAGCGCAACAAAAACCTGAATTCCCATCAAGGCTAATACAATAGTCAAAATGTAGGGAATCAGCAGTATATAATTCGCCTGTTCATCTAGAATTAACGTTGTATCAATAGTTTCATTTTTCATGAATATCAAAACAGCAACGGTTAGTATTGCGGCAGGAATAGCAATTTTAAAGTTAGCCTTAAATTTGTCTTTCATCTCACACCCCATGGTTTGGGTAGCGGTAATCGTTGTATCGGAAATTACGGATAGATTATCCCCAAACATAGCACCTCCCAACAAAGCCCCACAGAGTAATCCCATCGAACTTCCTGTTTTTTCAGCTAATCCTACAACAATAGGCCCTAAAGCTACGATGGTTCCTACGGATGTACCAATTGACAAGGACAGGAAACAAGAAATAATAAAAATCCCCACCCCCAAATAAGCAACAGGAATATAATGCAGGCCAATATTTACCATGGCATCCACGCCTCCAATCGCTTTTGTTATGGTAGCAAATGCACCAGCTAAAAGGTAGATTAAGCACATCGTTATGATTTTGCTATCACCACAACCTTCGATAAGTGCGGTTATTCGATCGTTTATTGGCGTTTTATAAAACAGGGCAAAAGCCGTGATAATTCCCAAGCTAATAGCTATAGGTGATGGCAATAGATAAAAATTATCCAACGCTATTCCACTACCTAAAAAAACAGCTACAAATACAAAAAACGGGATAAGTGTGTAGAATTTATTCTCTGACATAGTTTATTTTTTTCATTCTAAAACGAGTAACAACGTATACCGAATGAAAAAACTACATGAATCATACCAAGAGTGGCATATACAACATTTTTTCCATTACTGGCTTATCGTTTTCAGCACCTTGCTTGTTGTTGCAGGTTGCTATTTTTCTACTTGATTTTAGAAAAATTCCTGATAATATGGAGCAAATATAAAAATTACGTTTAGAATTGACAACAAAAAAATCATTTTATTCCTTTGCTTAAATCTCTTTTTCATCCTATTTATATTCCTTACTTTTGTTGCCCTAAACTTAAAATTAAAGAAGAAATGAGAAAATTACTGCTTTCATTAGGATTGACGGTTTTATTAACCACTACATCATTGGCACAGGGTGGACCTAAAAACGCTCTTGGGTTGCGTTTTGGTGGAAACTCGGGCTTAGGTACTGAGATTTCATACCAAAGAGACTTATCGCGCAACAATCGTTTAGAGCTAGACCTTGGTTTTAGAAATAACAATGATTACAATGCTACAAAAATTACGGGAATCTATGAATGGGTTTGGAACATCGAGGGTAATTTTGATTGGTACGCAGGTGTTGGAGCTGCTGTAGGAAGTTACAATTACAAATACAATTACGGAGGAAAACGATTCAAAGACAACGGTACTTTTGGGCTAGTAACCGGTACGGTTGGTATTGAATACAACTTTGATTTTCCTTTGCAAATTTCACTTGACGCACGTCCAGAACTTTATTTGAACGACTCATACCGCGATGGTTTATACTTGGATTTTGGTTTAGCTCTACGCTATAAATTCTAAGTGATTCGATTTCTCTTTTCTCTTATAACGATATAAAAAAGCGAGGGTTTCCTCGCTTTTTTACTTTCTATTTGGCAACTACTTGTTTAGTAAATCGAAACATTGTTCTGTATTTATTCTTTAAGGGAGTGGGTTCTAAGATGAGTTCACACTCCAACTGAAATCCCTTTTTCTCACAAAGGGCAATACTCTTGTGATTTTCTTTTTCGACTGTATAAATGATCTGCGCAGTTGGGATATCTTGACTTATCATTACTAGCGCTTGGTCTAGCATTGCGGCTCCATACCCTTTTCCTTGTTGATCTTCGGCCACCCAAAGTCCGATTTCAACGGTATATCGATTCATATCATTAAGAGTTAAACACCCTACAAATTCGGTAGAATTTTGTTCAAATACCAGGAGAACCAAACAAGTTCCTTGCTGCATTTCTATACTAGATTGTCGAATGTATTCTTGCACTAATACTGGGTGAGCAAAAGAATCAATACTGAGGTACTGTCCAATGGCTGGGGTAAAGTAACGCTGCAAGAGTGCTTGATCTGCTGTTTCTATTTTTCTAAACCACAGGGACTCTGTTTGCCACTGCTGATCCACAGGGAATATTTTGCGTTCTTGAGGCTCCAACATTTCCACAATCATAAGCATCTCCATCCGCATACCTTCTTGGATCAAATTCAAATCAGCAAATGCCTGCACTTCTGCTTTTGCCTCTAGAACTTGAACAAGAAGTTGACACCAGATAAGCGCATTTCTTCTAGGTTCATCTACTATTTGTAAGAGGTTATCCCATTCATTGACTTCCTCCTTTTCAACCTTCGCTATACTTCGATAAGTCGTCCAATGTCTTCCCATCTTATGCAACAAGACAATCCACAAGCGCAATTGCACTTCGCGATCTAAGGGGTCTTCTACGGCTTTAAAATCGGCACACAAGGATTCAACCAACGGCAAGTAAATAACAGACAAGGGGTCTAGCGATTCCAGTTGTGCCAATACGGTTGACCAAGTCGTTTCCCCTCTCCTTGCTGCTGCAATCGTTTCACCCAATGTTCGCTCACTTTCGGTTACAAAAGGCAATTGTTCGAGGGAATCAATAGAATAAGAATAACTGTGTTTCATTTTCTCCTTTTTATGATGCAAAAAAGTTCAACCAAATCCCGAGAATCAAGTTGAACTTTCTTATACTACTGTTTTATTTTAAATTTACGGTCTCGCTGGATTATCTTTGCGATAATGCAACATATCCAATACTTTTTCTTCGCTGATGTTGCGCTCAAAATTACTGTGGTACACATAGCCTAATTTTTCCGCTATCTTGATACTTCCCACGTTGTGTTTCTCTACGTTGTAAATTAAGTAATCCACCGTCAAATGATCCAAGACAAATTGTTCTAAGGCTTTGATAACTTCGGTTCCGTATCCTTTACCACTTGCACTTTCTTTCAGCCAAATACCCAGCGAAATCGATTCCTCGCAAATATCGTGGATTCCACAACAGCCAATAAACTCACCCGTTTGCTTATCTGTTGCCAATAAAGTAATGTCTTGTTGCTTTTCCAATTGACCCAGGCTATACGCCACAAATCCAAAGGTATCTTCTTTTTTTCCTGTAGGGATAAAAGGCAAGAATTTAGCTACTGTTGGTGTTAGTTCTCTAAAGATATCCTCTACGTATTGGTCATTTACAATACTAAACTTCAAGCGGTCACTTGAAAAGGTAAGGGTGGTATCAAATTTCATAAATTGCTGCATTGATATAGACTCCAACGATTCTATCTTGTATCGTTCAATCTTTGTTTCAGGTGCAAAGATACGAGATAAATTAAATCAACCCCCTTCTTCTCCCCTTTAAAATAGTGGGCATCCCTTGTATTTAGGACATAGTGAAGTCGAATTCACCGTATTTTTCATTTTCTTTTGAAATTCTTTTCCATCATATCCATCTCATACTTAATGCAGTAAAAAAAAACATGCGATTTTCTTCTATTTTCGCATCAAAATTATTTGCATAAAATAAAAACTAATAGTATGTTTGCTCCAGTAAAAATGAGGGATTCCTCAGTTTTCAGGAGAGGTGCCGGAGTGGTAACGGAGCAGATTGCTAATCTGTCGACTGGTAACGGTCGCCAGGGTTCGAGTCCCTGTCTCTCCGCTTCTTCGGGGTGTAGCGTAGCCCGGTCATCGCGCCTGGTTTGGGACCAGGAGGTCGCAGGTTCGAATCCTGCCACCCCGACTTTTTCGGCATCAAAATGTGCCTAAATCCGTAAGTATCAATTACTTACGGATTTTTTTATTTTTAAATATATCATAATAATCCATTGTAAATCAATCTAAATGTGAGCTATTAGGTGAGCTATTTTTAAAAGGTAAATTAGCTCACCGAATCGAGTTTAACTAATTGTATTTCAATAAATTAAATACAATTTATTTTAGTTTAATTCAGTGCTTTTTGGTCTTGTTTGAGTACTATTCAGGTGAGTAGTTTTTTAAAACCATATCAAAACAGTTCGGTTAACATTAAAATAGATTGATATGAAAACAAAAAACACATTTGGAATACACTTCATTATACGTGTTTCTAATTCAAACAAAACAGTTCCATCCCTTATATACGCAAGGATAACGGTAAATGGACAACGTACAGAAATTTCTTTAAAACTAAAAATATCCCCTACTTCTTGGGATAACATTAAAGGAAAAGCAAAAGGAAAAAGTGAGGACACGGTTCGAATCAATGCACATATTGAGCGAGTACGTTCTCTCATTACAGATGCCTATCATCAATTAGTCCAACAAAAAAGAGTTGTCTCTATTGGAGCTGTTAAAAACATCTTTCTTGGACATGATGATACTGAATCATCACTTTTAAAGCTTATAGACTATCACAGAGAGATAGCTACAAGTAAATTAGCATGGTACCCTAAAGAACTACTTCTCTACGGAAAAGTACCTTAAAAGCTATTTGCGTAAAGTACACAATCGAACTGACATCTATTTAAGCGAGATTAACTACAAATTTATCTTTGACTTTGAAAACTTCTTGAGAAACTGCAAACCTATTCACAAGCATCAACCATTAAATAACAATGGTATTATGAAACACATTGAAAGGTTTAAAAAGTTAATCAACTTAGCTATCACCATGGAATGGATGGAGAAAGATCCCTTTACCAAATATAAACTTCAATTTGAGAAGACAGAAAGAGGACATTTAACTAAATCTGAACTTGAAATCCTTGTAAACAAGAATTTTGCTATTGAACGATTACAAGCTGTTCTTGATATGTTTTTGTTTAGTTGTTATACTGGCTTAGCTTATATAGACATTTTTCACTTAGTACCTCAAAATATAGCCAAAGGAAGCGATGGAAAAGATTGGATTATATCAAGCAGAGAGAAAACTAAAATACCTGTAAGGGTTCCACTATTACCTGAAGCTTTAGAACTAATTGAAAAATACAAGGACCATCCTATTGCTTTTGCCAAAGGCAAACTGTTTCCTGTTATTAGTAACCAACGAATGAATGGTTACTTAAAAGAGATTGCCATTATATGTGAAATAGATAAGAACTTATCTTTTCACTTAGCCAGACATACCTTTGCCACAACCATTACACTAAACAATGGTGTACCTATTGAATCTGTAAGTAAGATGCTTGGACATACGGCTATTAAAACAACTCAAATTTATGCTAAAGTATTAGAACATAAATTGGGGGAAGATATGAACAACCTAAGAGAAAGAAGACTTCTTCAAGAAAATCACAAATACAACTTTGAAGAGTCAAATTAAACCTCCCAAAGACAACAGAACTAAACCAATACATACAAATTGTTATTTAGGGTTAGAACTAAGCTTACAGCAGCTTAAAACAAATCAAAACTAACCCTAAATATTATTAATTATGAAAGTAGAATTTATTACAAAAGAAGACCTTGAGATTTTTAAACAAGAGATTATTACTGAGATAAGAAGGTATAGTCCTTTTAATAGAAAGAAAGATCAAGAAATAAAACAATGGATTAAAAGCTATGAAGTAAGAAAGCTTCTTGGTATTTCTCCTGGTACCTTACAGAATATGAGACTAAATGGTACCATACCATTTAAGAAGATTGGTGGCTTGATGTTTTATAGGTATGAGGATATTTTAAAGATGATGGAAAGTGCATGAAATAAAACACCCCAACTATCGTGTGGTAGTTGGCGTGTTATTCTATTTTGAAAAAGAAGGACTTACTTTGCACCTCTTTTCTAAATAGATAAATAAATTGTATTTTTATATTTTAACCTTACAATTACTAAAAATCTAATGATAGAAAATTTTGAACTCGACTATGACGCTTTTTTAAGATCTATTAAAAGAAATGGGGATGTACCACATTCATTTCTATTGGGCGCTGGTGCTTCAATAAGCTCAGGTATTCAATCTGCTTATGATTGTATATGGGAATGGAAAAAAGATATCTATATTTCTAAAAATATTAATGCAGGGGAATTTTATAAAGATCACAAAAATGAAGCTGTAAGAAAAAGTATACAAACATGGTTGGATACCCAAGGAATATTTCCTAAACTAGATTCTATAGAAGAATATTCTTTTTATGCAGAAAAAGCATATCCAATAGCTGATGATAGAAGAAAATATTTCTTTGATTTAATAGAAAACAAAGAACCTTATATTGGCTACAAGTTATTATGTCTATTATCTGAGTTTGGCATTGTTAAATCAGTCTGGACTACTAATTTTGATGGATTAATAGTTAGAGCTAGTTATCAAAATAATCTTACACCAATAGAAATAACCCTTGATAATTCAGATAGAATTTTCAGAAACCAAAGTACTAGAGAATTATTATGTATTGCTCTACATGGAGACTACAAATACTCAACTTTAAAGAATACAAATACTGAATTAGATAGTCAAAATGATTTATTTAAAAAACAGTTAGCTAACTATCATATAGATAAAAATCTTATCGTTAGTGGATACAGCGGTCGAGACATCTCATTAATGACAGCCTTAGAAACTGCTTTTAGTCAGCCTGGCAGTGGCAGGTTATATTGGTGTGGATACGGAAGTGTTATAAATGATGATGTAAAAAAATTAATTACTTCAATTAGACAAAATGGTAGAGAAGCGTATTATATTTCAACTGATGGTTTTGACAAGACATTAATTCATCTAGTTAAAACTATCTCTGATGGAAATAAGAATCTATCAACTAAGTTACAGAGAACTTTAGAAAACACGTCTGCTACAGATAACATCAAAACAATATTTAGTTTAGATTTTACAAAAACAGATAAATTTATTAAAAGTAATTTACATCCTATTGTTTTCCCGAAAGAAGTTTTTCAATTTGAGATTGATTACAAAAATGAAACACCATGGAAATTCTTACGAGAATTAACAGAAAATACTAATATTGTTGCAGTTCCTTTTAAAAAGAAAGTATTTGCATTAGGAACACTAAGCGAGATAAACTCTACTTTTCGAACTTTTATTAAATCAGATATAAAGAGAGTTCCAATATCTCGTTTTGATATTGAGAATGTTAGTGCATTCAAATCATTAATGTTAAAAGCAGTAACCAGATTTTTTTGTGATACGAAAAGTGTTAATTCTAATTTTAAAGACAAAATTTGGATGAGTAGTCCATCTTCTAATTATGGGGATATCAGAGTACATAAGGCTATCTATATTTCCTTCTTTTTTGATAAGAATTCAAAATTTGGTTATTTATCTTTTACACCTACATTATACCTAGATTCAGATTTTGAAATATCTAAAATTCAAAAGCAGAATACTGGTAAAAGGATGTTGGAGAAATTATACAATAATAAATACGATGAAGAGTTAGAATACTGGAACAATGTCCTTTTTAATAATCAAAATATTAAATTTGAATATCCTGTTAACTCAGGAACAGGTTTCATTTTCCAAATTTCATCAAATACAGCATTTGGTGAAATTAATGTTCTTGACAATAATTACAAATCTTTTATACCTAAAAATTACAATAAACAACAAACACAATTTAAAGGAGTACAATTTTTAGAACCTCAGCTAATATTCAAAAATATAGGCTCAGATTTAGATTTCAAAGATTATCATCCTATGCGAGGATTAGTTAATAATCGTCCTTATGATGTAAATTTAAATGGTAAGATTCTATCAAATGAAATAAATCTATCTGTAATCTGTAGTAGTAACTACGCCTCTAATTTAAGTGATTTTTTATCAGATTTACAACTAAAGCATAGTACTCAAAACACTAATCCTGATTATTTAATTGACTATCCTGGTTTCTATAACATATTTAACATTCCTTTAAATATTCCTTCTAAAAATGACAAAAACAATTGGCTTGATATAAATTTTATTCCTGACCTCAATAAAGAAACACACCAAAATGCCTTGAACTTAGCAAGATTAATTACTAATAAAATAGAAAAAATTAGTGCGACACAAGGATCTAGCACAATAGTTATCTTTATTCCATTAGAATGGAAACAATTTGAAAATTATATCAATGATGAAGAAAGTTTTGATCTACATGACTATATCAAAGCTTTTTCAGCTTCAAAAGGTATATCAACTCAATTAATCAGAGAAGATACCTTGTTTGATAAATTAAAATGTCAAATATATTGGTGGTTATCATTATCCTTTTATGTAAAATCATTACGTACTCCATGGATTCTAAATAATCAAGAAAGAAAAACAGCATATGCTGGTATAGGATATAGTATATCAAAAATACATAACAAGGTATCCACCCGAGCAACGACATATTTCATAACCTAATGTAAGATAGTAAGTTTGTCTCAAATAATAAAGAGATGAGCAAACAAGAAATGATGTACTCTCATGTAGAGGATTACAAAGCAAGTGGATTAACCCAATCAAGATACTGTGAAAGCGTAGGAATTAAATTAGCAACATTTAGTTATTGGGTAATAAAGTATAAGAATGAAAATATTCAAAATTCATCGAGTAACTTTATCACTATAAATAAAGAGCATATTACTGAGAGCAAAGAATACGATATTATCTATCCTAATGGAGTGAAACTTCGTGTAGAAACGAAAGATTTAAATGAACTCTATTCATTAGTGAACCTTGTCTAATGTTTAGTCTGAGTAGTAGTCACCAATTCCATTTATATAAATCAGCTTGTGATATGCGTAAGAGTTTTGATAGTCTGTGTGGCATTGTTCAAAACGAGCTTAATCAAGTAGCTCACAATGGCAGTGTGTACGTCTTTATCAATCGTCGAGGTAATCAGATGAAACTTCTGCACTGGGAAACAGGAGGTTTTGTGTTATATCACAAGCGATTAGAACAAGGTACTTTTGCCTTTCCATCTCATAACAAGTCACAGATAAGTTGGAGTGATTTAGTACTTATGATAGAGGGAATTCAAGTGATAAAAAGTAGTCAAAAAAGACGATTTTCTATGAAGTAAAACCGTCTTAATTCTTGTATAAACAAGGCTTTTGACGTATATTTACTTCATGGAAATAGACTTAGAAAACTTATCGAAACAAGAACTTTTGGCACTTATAAAACAGCAGTCAAAAACTATTTCCAAGCAAGAGAAAGTAAATACTAAGTTAGAAAAGAAAGCTACTGAGTTAGAAGAAAAGACCTCTAAACTAGAAGAAAAAAATACGATACTGGAATATCGAGTAAAGCTACTTGAACGCATGAAGTTTGGTCAAAGCCGAGAACGTTTTGAGGATCCTAATCAAACTCAGTTACCTTTGGATGTTGAACAAGCAGTCTTAGAGGAACAAGAAGAAGTAATCAAACAAGAGATTACCTACACTCGTGAAAAGAAGAAACATCCAGGACGAGCGAAACTTCCTGATCATTTACCTGTAGAAGAAATAGAAATTCACCCAGAAGGGGATCTATCTGATAAGGTCTGCATTGGTAAAGAAATTACAGATGTGTTAGATTATGTTCCTGGTTACTTTAAAATCAAGCGTTACATCCGATATAAATACGCGACCAAAGACAAAGAAGATACCCAAATTAGTATTGGATTACTCCCAGAGCGAATTATAGATAAAGGAATAGCTTCAGAAGGACTTCTATCAACTATATTGGTTGACAAATATGTAGACCATCTTCCTCTATATAGACAAAAGCAACGCTTTTCAAGAGAGAATATCGATATTGCTTCCTCTACAATAGATGGTTGGGCAGCTCAAAGTATGGATGCTTTGAAGCCACTATACCAAAAGCTGGTGATGGACATCAAAAACGAAGGTTATCTTCAAGTTGATGAAACCACCATCAAAGTCTTAGATGAGAAAAAGAAAGATAAATCTCATCTTGGGTATTATTGGGTGTATCACGCACCTATATCCAAACTCGTGATGTTTAATTACAGTCCTACTCGTGCTAGTAGTGCTGCATTACCCATATTAGAAAACTTCAAAGGATACCTGCAAACTGATGGTTATAGCGGGTACAAAGCCTATGGAAATAAGTCAGATGTTACACATCTTGGCTGTTGGGCACACGCTCGTCGTGAATTTGAGAGAGCATTAGACAATGATAAAATAAGGGCTCAGCATGTACTCGTAGAAATACAGAAATTATATGCTGTAGAGAAAAAAGCAAAAGAACAAAACTTAGCTCCTGACCAAATCAAAGAACTTCGTCTAAAAGAGAGTTTACCTATTATCAATGAACTGGGTAAATATATGTTCGCTCAGATGAAACTTACATTACCTAAAAGTCAAATAGGTAAAGCTTTTGCTTACTCACAAACAAGATGGGATAACCTTAGTGCGTATTTATACAATGGAAACTTACAGATAGACAACAACCTTGTAGAAAATGTAATTAGACCTGTAGCCCTTGGACGTAAAAACTATCTCTTTGCTGGTTCTCATGATGCTGCGCAAAGAGCAGCTATGGCCTATACATTTTTCGCTAACTGTAAAAAACATGACGTTAATCCATACCAATGGTTAAAGTATGTTCTTGAAAATATTCAATCCATAAACCACAAGAATATCACAGATCTATATCCTCATAATTATAAGAAGTTAATTACAAACATTGTAGAATAATAGTTACTCCTCACAAGATGTACTTGCTCGGGTGCATACATAACAAGTCAGAAATTGTTATAGGATGTAGTCATATATATGACTCTAATGGTCAAGGATTGAAATATAGATTAGCTAAAATAGATGACTATTATTTAGACAAACAAAATAATCCATACCTATCATATAAAGATGCATTTCAATTTGGTGTTTCTATTAGAGAGCTCTTTTATCAATCTATGGACACATTGCCTGAAAGAGTTGTCATACATAAAAGAACGAAATTTACAGAAGATGAAATCAATGGAATTAAAGATAGTTTAAGTATAGCAGGAATAAGTAAAATTGATTTAGTAGAAATTAATTTTGAAACTGATACACGCTTTTTAGCAATGAATGTATTCAATAATAACATTCAGATAGATAAATTTCCAATATCAAGAGGAACATGTATTGTAACTAATAAGTTCTCTGCACTTCTATGGACACATGGAATAGTACCTTCAGTAAGGAATACAAATTATAGATTTTATTTAGGAGGAAGAAGTATTCCAGCCCCCATCAAAATAACAAAACACTATGGTGAATCAAATATCGATCTTCTTGCTACAGAAATATTAGGTCTAACTAAAATGAATTGGAACTCGTTAGATTTATATTCCAAACTTCCTTCAACTATTGATTCTTCTAATCAGATTGCAAGAATCGGAAAACTTTTAGCTCGATTTGAAGGTAATACTTATGATTATAGACTATTTATATAAAACAAACATCCCTTTTAAAATAAATAACTATCTAAGTCAAATAGAAAAAAAGCCTGCAGATTGATTAATTCTGCAGGCTTTTGTCTTGTTTTGAAACCTTTATAAGGTAATAATGCTATTTATGTTGTAGAGAAAGAGGGTTAGCCTCTTTTACTTCGTATGCTTTATAAATAGGGGCGTTCACTTTTTCAGATTTTTGTAAGCACCTTATTACGAAAGTTTTAGGCCATGATTGGGGTTGTTTGATTCAGAATCAAATATAGTAAATTTCGATCTTACTTTTTCATCCATTGGAGATGATTGTCAATTTTTAAATCATATATTTCTTTAACATTTCCATTTTCATCTAATCTATAATTACCACTACCATTAACTATTACCTTTACACTAATTGGTTTATCATTTACGTCAGAATCAAGCCCCCCTATTACTTCAAAATTCCCATCGTAGAAATCAAAAGAATTATCGCCAATATTGATTAATATATCTTGATAATCAATACTAAAAGAAGCTTCATCAAATCTATTTAAACTTGGCTCCAGATTATTGTAACACAGTGATTCAAATTCACTAGAGCTTTGTAATTTATCGGTAATTTTTATACTAATTTTCTTCTCTTCATTAACTTTTTCAACAGCTAGTATGATATCATCAAAATTCCCCATCCCATCAAGTTTTAGCTTTTTAACATGATAATATTGTAGATCCTGTAGTAAAGCAATGTCTATAGAATTACTATATTTTGTACTTTGAGCATCCTGAATTAATTCTTTTATATTTCTAAGCCCTACCAAAACTTTCTCTGTATTTGTAGTTTTTTTTAAACAAAATGCTCTAACATAAGATGGTGTAAAATATTTAGAATCTTTCGTGATTTTAGAAACCTCTTTTAAAAGTTCATTAAAGTTGTTTATTTCTATTTCAATGAATCTTTCTTTCAATTTTAATATTTGATGAAGTTGTTTTATTTCATTTTGGAACTCTTTGTTTATTTTTTGTTCTATACTTTCAAAACCAGTAAAAGATAATGGCTTGTATTCATTGTATTTATATAATAACCAGTAATTTCGAACTAAGTTAACATTCTCAATATTATCATATTTTTTATCATTTATAAAACGTTCAAAATTTTCATTAGATTTAAATAATTGAATATAAAATGGTTCTATATACACTTCATCATGCTGGTAACTCAAAGTTATTTTGAAATATTCAGATGGATTATACCTGATTAGTTTTTCCACTTTAGCACAAATTTCTTCGTCAAGTTTAATATTTCTATGAAAGTCTCGTCTTATATCTTCTATACAAACATATAGTATATCTAAATGTCCTTTTTTAAATATTGGGTTTTCTTTTAAGTAATCTTCAAAATAACTTTTAGAAAGCGTTAGAATTTCATGATTTTCAACAACACAACTAATCGTAATTTCTCCCTCAAGTTGTTCGGATGGAAAAAGTTTAGAGATTAGATTTCGAATAAATTTTATCGGATAATAAGGATACCCTTTATATAACTTTTCAAGTATTAATGATTTGTATGTATCATCATTAATATCGAAACGTTGCTTAAAGGAAATAACAATAGGATCTTTTTTATCGAAAAATTTTAATAATTGAAAATATGTGCTTTGTTCATTATTTGACCTTGTATTTATATAAATTAATAAATTAAGGTAGTTTTCCAAATTACTTTTACTATCAATATTATTTAAGTCCAAATGCCCAACAAACTTACATAATTCATTATACTTGTTTTTATCAAAATACCAATCTATTTCTAGTTTAATGGAATCAAACTCCTTATTTACAAAACGTTCAATGTACTTATAGGTAAGTTTGTAATCATTATCATCTTCATACTCTTGAAAATAATTTTCAAATAATACTTTCTGATTATTACGGCTAGTTTCTAAAAAATTAATTTCTTTTAAAATTGATTCAATTAAATCTTTATGTTTTTTTAATGCATTACTCTCGTTTGTATCAAGAGCTAGGTAGTTTTCAATTATTGTGTTCTCTAAAGTACTTGATTTTGCTTCGTCAAATACCCATTTATCATATATATTGAAATACTCTCTATATATAAATAGGTAGAAATCATACCATTTACTCTTCAGTATGTATAATAAAAATAAATCATTGAAATCTAAATAACCTTTTAATTTATGATATCTATAAACAAAAATGTTTAAAAATCGTTTAACATCTCGCAGAGAAAGAAATACTTTATGTATAATGTTTTCGCGAATGTATAGTGTATTCTTAATTTTTTCGAACTCATCTGTACTTTTATCAAAACTTTGCTCTATTTTTTCACTCAAGTATTTATAAATAATATCTTTACCTATAGGAGGTAAGAATATTTCTTTATTAAAAAATTTATCTGAAAAAAAACTTTCCGCTTTATGGTATCGAGTATCAAGTATACCGTTTACATAATCTTTATCATAGGCTGTTATAAAAACAATATTACTAAAAGAAGCAGTGTAATCAAGAATTTTAAAAATTTCAATTATCTCATCAGCTTGAAGTCTATCTAAATCGTCTATAAAAACTATAATTTTTTTTCCAATTTTTTTAAATTCATCATTAAGATTATCTTTTGTCAGCTCCTTGTCAAGAAACACTGGACTATTAGTAAGAGCCTCAAGTATTCTTGTTTTATCAATTACTTTAATGGCATTAAGATATTCTTTAAAAGTGTTTGAAAATTCAATATTATATGTTTTTAGTTTTGATATCAATAGCTCAAAGAAGTCAAATGTGATGCTCTGTAAGTCTTTAGAATATCTTGGATTAAAGTTGATTATTACATTTTCATTACTATCGTTGTCATATTGCTCTTTTAATAAATTTAAAAAAGAACTTTTACCTTGTCCCCATTTTCCTATTATTCCAATACTTGTAGAACCATGTGATTCCACACTAAGGTTATCAATGCGTAACTTTACTTGCTTTATCTTTTGATTGAGTTTCAGTAAATCATCTTTTTGTTCTTGAATAGAAAAATCCGGGCAGTAATCAATATTTAATTTCTCAGTATTACTATTAGATATAACTACTTGTTTAATATTTATGTAACCACGATAAACTGTTATTACTATTAGTAAAAATACAAGTAAGTCGCTTAAACCTATACCACAATAATTCGGGAAAGCCGTATATTTTTTAGTAATCCAACGGTAATATATATAAATTATTAGTAAACATCCTATACTTATTAAGTATCTATAAGGAGTAAAGACTTTATTTGCGTGCCAATTACTGAATTTGAAAATGCAGTATGCGATTGAAGTAATTAGTATGAAAATAAATGGAAGTATATTTTCTTCGACTTCAGAAAGGATAGATAGTATTAGATTGCTATAAATCCCCATTATTTTGGACTCAAAGGATATAAATACAATTATTAATATAAGACAAAGTTTTAATGTAGCAGTATCCTTATTAGACCACTTATATTTATTATTCATTATGTTTTTGTATTTATTATATTTTTTATATTCTAAAAATCTTCTTTATTAAGATCTATATTTAATTGTGCCAAGGGGTATGAAAAGAGAAAAATAATAAAAAATTATAGAGATTATAAGTAAATAAACAATTGGGGTTAAAACTCGAATTAAAAAATTTAGCGCTAGCGCTTCTTCAGCTTTCACAAAGATAGATATCTCCATATAGCCAATTGAACAGGAATGTTTCCACCCTATCCAATTGATTAAAAAGAATAATAAATTCCTAATATAAATTGCATAAATATATATCCATAATTTTTAAAGAAATAAATTGTATTAGACTTCTAACCTTAGCTAAGGCTAGAGTTTAATAAAGTAAAAATGTTCAGCTATTTTCAATTACAGAGTTATAAAGAACTTACGTGAATTACAGAAAAGGAGGAATAGTTATCATAAAAAATAACAAATAAAAGCTTGGTAAGAAGAGAAAGCCAAAAAAATCACTTTTATAGCATACTACTCTGTGAATTTATTGATTTCATATTCCAAATTAATTATTTTTTCATCATTGTTCATAACAACAAACTCCCCAATATCTAAGTCAATAAAATCTTTCTCTTCGTTTCTTGGTACTATAGGAGTTAAATAGACTTTTAGCGTTTTTTCATTTCTTAAATGGTTAAACCATAGTTGTTCTAATTCACTTGAGTATACTCCAGTCATGGAATTATTTATTCCAAAAATTGTTTTCACCTGGTTTTTATTAATATTAAAAACTACTTTCTTTCCCCATTTTAAATCACCTAAAAAGTAAAAACAACTCAATTGAAATACACTTAAAACAGGTAGGTCATCCTCTAAGCTAAAGGATATGCCTAATACACCTTCATTTTCTAAGTTATCATTGGAGATACTTTTATTTGAAAAATAATTCAATAAGTAGTTATTTAAGCTTTGTATAGAATAAATTGCCTTCAAAATTTCATCTTTACTTACCCTAATAGTATCATCATCTAATGAAATAACTATATCTCCAACAATTTTATAGTTATTATGTCCTATAATGTTTCTAATCTTGACATTATATGCTGTATTAAATAATTTACTTACTAAAGAATAAGGCGCTAATTTGGTTTTCAGATTATCTATCAAAACTCCTTTCTTTAACTTTCCTTTTCTATCTTTAAAGTTAATTAAATCTGTTTCTATCACATTCTTGTCATTTAAGTACAAAAATGAATATAACACCCAAAACAATATCTCAATTTCAAAATATTGTTGATATAAAAAGCAAATATTTTGACTTAAATCTGAATTAGGTAATTGACTAAAAATCTCAAATACATTTAGTCTTTTTTGAGAAAAAATTTCAGATGAGTTATTTTCTATAAAAAACTTTACTAATTGGTTATGCTCTATTGTTCCTCCTTTTTCATCTAAAATATTTTTAAACTCAATAAAAGTTTCTTTTTCATCTTGATTTAAAAGCAATGTATACAACCAGTTTCTATAATAAGTATAAGCATCTATATTTACACTAAACAATTTATGTAGCTCTCGTTGATAAATTTTTGGTTCATCAATTTCAAAATTTGAAGAAATCCAATGTTCATAATTTAATATTCTATTTCTTAATTTCATACCAATATATTTTTATATCAACCCACCTTCTTCAGCTTTAATCCAATCTTTTAGAATGTATTTTTCAAACTCTTGCTCTTTAGCGTGTTCTAAAACTATTATTTGAGATTTAATACCATAGTTTTTATATATTAATTCAATTTCTTCATTTAAAACTTTTAAAATGTTTATAACTTGTTTAATATTTTCATCATATTGTTGAAGTTCTTCTTGATCTGTTATTTCATTTTTCTTTGCTGTTCTAGGGAAATAAACTTGACTTGGTTGATCTAGTATTAAAATATTTGGAATTATCGATTTATTGTGACTACAAGATAAATGTAAGAAAGCTAAAAATAAAGAAAGGTGGCAAGCTAACCAATTAGCTCCACTTCCCATTTCATCTAATCTAATTTTTTCTGATTTGTGTTTATGATAAAAACTAAAATCATCGATATTGAATTGAAAATCAATAGGTTTTAGCTCTTCTTCAAAATCTAATTTATTTGCAATTCGGTCCATTTCTTTTTTAATAAACAATTCAGTTTCTACCTTGAACTGATTCAAATTTTTATATTTTAAAAATTGTTTATTTAAAGAAAAAAGTTGTTCCTTTAAACTAGTTAATTCTGAATTATATTTTGATTTATCATTAGATTCAAGAAGATGTTTAATAGTAGTTTCTAAAACTCCTTTTTTGTGGATAATAGACTCACGTTTACTTTTAATTTCATCAATATCAGTATTTTCCTTAGTGATAATTTCTAAATTATTAGAAATTCTTTTTATTTTGTTAGTAATTTTTTTTCTGTCTGATCTTAATTTCTCAATTATTTGAGTACTATCCTTTGAAAATGTGTTAATCTTTGTTAGCTCTTTAATTAAATTTTCTCTTGATCTATTTAATTTATTAATCTTATCATTTAAGTGAGTAACTGAATTATCACATAAAGGACACGTTAACCCTAAACTCGCATTATTATATTTTTGTTTAGCATTAGCTTGATGGAGATGTTTAGCATATTCCAAACTATCGTCAGAATTTGACTGAAAACTTGAAAGTGCACTTTCTATTTCATTTCTTTCTACATAAAGAATTTCTCGCTCATTTTCTAATTGTGATATTTTAGTAAATGTTTTAGTTTGATTATTTAATATTTTGGAGGGTATAGGTAAATTTAGCCCAATTTTTTTTAATTCATTTAATGTTAGATTTTCTTCAAGAGTAAGATCTAATATTGAATAATAAATCTGTATTTGGTCTCTAATACTTTCAATTTGATCAGTTTTTTTCTGTTCAATCCTTTCTAAAATCTTCTCTTCTACTTTTATCTTTTTTTCAGTATCTTTAATGAGTTTTACTAATTGATAATACTCCCCATCAGCAACACCTAATAACACAGGTAATGCTTGTATTACTCTTTTTCTTTTTACCAAATCATCAAATCTATAGAATAGTGTGTGTTTGTTCGCAATAAGGTTTTGATGTTGAAAAAGAAATGAAACAGTATCTCTTATTGATAGTTTGCCAAAATTTTCGTAATCTGATTCTAATTTTTTTAGTGATAAACCTAATAATTCCTCAAATTCACTTTGAACATCGTTTTTAATTGGTTTTAATGCTATATCATCAAAATATTCAAACTGTATGTCTTTAATTTTCTTATGATCTGTTTCAATTTTTATATATGCTTTTTGCATATTACCTGTATTTGGAGCAGGACGACCTATAACGATGAAAAAATCATTTATTTTATAAATAACCACAAATAAATCAGTGAATTCAGTTATTTTTCCTACAGGTACACTAGATCTTGATGAAAACAAGCAATAATCAATAATTTCAATAAGTGCACTTTTTCCAGTCTTAGAATCACCAGTAATTATATTTAAACCGTCGTTAAATGACACGAAACGCTTACTTCCTGTCTTACTAAACAATGCTATTTGCTCAATTATTGTACTCATATTTGTGTTATTCTTAATTTTTTAAAAATCGATAGATATTGTTCTTTAGCTAAAATAATTCCTAAATTATATGACGCTTTATATATAGGTTTCAAATAAATATCTTTTTCATCATTGTAATGAATTTCAATATTTGGTATCAAAAATGTATCTATTTCTAAACTAATTTCATTTGCCAAAACAATTATACCTGCTTTTGTTATTTCCCTATAATCAAAAATTTTTTTATTTAAATTACTCTTAAACACATCTAAATTCTCATTATCAATGAATGGATTAAATTTTGATTTTTTGTTTAAATTTTTTAATATTTTTTGAGAATTTTCATTGTAAATAAATGGTAATACTATATATATTAATTCAGTTTTTATTGATTTAGAATTAACAGATTTAGCACCGCTTAAAAAGTTATGTAGTATTTTACTTATATGAAATGGGGAGAAAATCAAATTCTCTATATCACTAGCTCTCATCTTCTGAATTTAGATTTAACACAATGTATTTTTCTTCAATGTTGTGTAATAAACGACCTTTAGGATAATATGGTCTTACACCTGCAACACCATCTATTGTTGTTTTACTCGAAATTTGATTAATACTTTCGTCAAAAAAACGTCTTGATTTTTCTTTAATATCACAATTTTTAGTTAGTTGATCTAAGTGACTTTCTTTAAGCTCTATTACTAAATCTCTAATATCTTCATCATAATTATCAAGAGTCTCGTATAAGCTTAATCTCTCTTGTATCATCTTTATTTGACTTTCAGAAGCTTTTAAATAATTACTCATAGAGCTTCCAATTTTATTTACATACTCAATATTTTGCAATTCTTTAACAAAATAAAAGTTATTAGTAGTATTACTATTTGCAGAAGCATTTGATACTGGAAATGATAGATCGTCAATTTGATATCTATTTGCATATGATTGAAAATTTGCCCTAAAACTATCAATATCAATTTCCCATAAATAGCTGTCTGAGTTAATTAATTCAGATGAAATATATCCAAGTAAATAATTTAAGAAAGATTCTCTTTCGTTTCTTTTTATCAAATTTTTAATTGCAGAATGATTTATTAGTATTTCTTGATAATACTCTTTTGCTGATTGTTGGTTACTCTTTATCACAAATTTTTCAAGAATAGATTCAAGATTACTTTTATCAAATTTTACTACATTACTATAGTATTGTGAAATTGTTTTATTTGATTTTACGGCAAGAATTTTAGCGCATTTTTCATTTTTTTTTAATTCATTCCATTTTTCAAATATTGAACCTATTTTTACTTCAGCAGTCGTATGTAGAATAAATTTATCATAAAACCGAAATGTATCATATTCAGTTATTATATTTGATAGAGTTTTCCAAAAGTCTATATGAGTATCAATTAACTTTTTATCTTCATTAATTGAGTGTTTAATTTCCGTTGATGTAATACCATCAGAAATATCTCCAAAACATTCTAAATAAATTTTACTTCCATCTTTTGCATCAAGAGATTCTTTTAAAGCAACCATTTCTTGATATTTAAATCCTAAGATATTAGTAGAAGCATCCGATTTTGAAGTCATAATTTTCTTTTAAATTGCACACAACATTGTTTTTACGAAACAAAACGTGGTGTAGTTTCGTAAAGCCAAACCTATATGCGTATTTCGTTAAATTTGCTACTAATATAATTAGTTTTTTGAAAATTAAATACTTATTAGAGTAACTTAAATAGAAATAATTAAACAATGTTATTTTTACTTTCAAACATATTAAAACTTTCTCTAATTATATTACGGAAAACCGTAAACCACTCAATATTTTGAGTCTATCTATTACTCCAACTAAAAACCAACGACTTCGGAGTAGTTTTTCAGCCCTCTGCAAGAGCAAGTAGTTTTGAAAGCTCGAATCTCAATTTCGAGTGCCTCAAAACATAACTTGCTGTGATCTTTCGATTACTAAATCCACCAATTTTACAAAGTAAAATCTATAGTGATTTCATATTAAGAAATCACCTACTATTTGACACTAAAGTGCCAAGTGCAACCTTAAAATTCCATTTAAAGTTTTCAAATTACATATATACTTTCTTTGCTGTAAGATAGTAAAGTAAGTTTTGCAATTATCTTTGAAATAGCGTCTTAAAGCTGTTTTAAAATGATCTTGGTGTAAAAACGTATTAGTATAATATTTCTAACAAGCTAAAACTTACAACTATCCATAATGTAAAATGTAAACCTTTAAAAATGTACAACATGGAAACAGTAAACCAACCATCAAAAAAAGACACTCAAAATGAGTTAGTCGATGAAGACTACTTAATGAATATCTTGAGTGGTGATATAGAAGTAAAGTCTGTAGAACAAGCTAAGCCTATCGTAGAAGAAAAAGAAGAACCTCTAATCCATGAAGAAGTAACAAAAATCAAAGAGAAGAAGCCAAAGAAAGAAATAGCAACTACTAAATACCAAGAGCTTTTTGTTCTAACTAAAGATGCACAGCTGGCATATGAAAATCTTATACAAGACTTAGCTTCTATCTATCAGGAAAATGAATACTTTAATCGTATCTTCTTCCCTAGTTTTAAAGAGATTGATTCAAGTGAATTTAATAATAGAGGATTTGTAGTTGGGAGCTTAGAAATCGCTCTTCAAACTATACTTACTACAAAAAGCTATGAAGAAGCGATTTTAAAAGTTATGTCTTTAGGTAAAGACACTGATACAAATGGAGCAATTACAGGAGCCTTGGCAGGTATTTTATATGGATTTGAAAGTATTCCTAAACATTGGATAGAGCCATTAAAAAGGAAAGAAAATATACTAGCTCTTGCTAAGCAATTACAAAGAGCTTATTAATTGAATTTTATATTAACAAAAGCAAAGAATAGTAAGCTCTATTCTTTGCTTTTTGACTTTAATTCATAAAATTATTATGCCATTTATAGATTTATTTCTTTTCTAAAATCCAACTATCTAAAAAATCATTAGCCTTTTGAATGTAATCTAAAGCCTCTTGTTTTGTTTTAGTTTGCCCTGGATGAGCTGCCGAATTCCTATCATTACGTAAATTATCAAGTAGATTAACTTTTAAACTAGTTGTATTCTTAAATTCTGTTTGTAAAATGGTACCTAATAAATTCAATTCTTTATTATTACAACAATCTTTAATCAATGTAGATCCTAATAACTTTTTCTCCATTGATGCTTGCATTTTTCCAAACAACCAAGTAGCGTTAGATTTGATTTGTTGGAAGATCTGTTTTAGTTCATTTTCAATAACTCTTCCATATTGAATGATAACTGGAGAGTAGTCTACAGAACCATTATTAGTACCAAGTAGGAACTGACCTGAAATTAAATAATCAACACTCACTCCTGATAGTTTTGATATATCGAATCGACTTAGAACTGATTGTCTATAGACTGTAATATCTTTTTCTTTTACAAATTCATCAATCTTTGTTTGTAACTTATCTATAGTATCTTTATTTTGTACAAGACTCTGCTTAAATTTTTTAAGTTCAGTTAAGAAACTATCTCTTTGAATATTTAATAAACTTAGTTCAAGTTTGTAATTTTCGTCAAAAAAACCACCATCAAATATCTTAAAATCTATACTCCCATCATCACCAAAGAGCACATTTTCAATTTGTTTTTTCCCTTGAATGGTTTGATTTATCCCTCTTAGATAAAGTATTTTTACATCCTGCTGTTTTAATTTTTTCTCAGCTACTAATGTTTGAAATTTTCTTATTAAGTATTCACTATGCGTTTCAATAATTATTTGGATATTAAATTTATTACTAGCCTCTGTGAACATATCTGCTAATAAAGATTGCCATTTAGGATGCAAATTAGATTCTGGCTCTTCAATAATAAGTAGACTTGGAGCATAACGAATATAATACTCGTCATCATATCCATATTCATTTCTAGTATTTTCATGAGCTAAAACACTAATTTGCATTATAATTAAAATAAGCTGTTTTATTCCATATCCAAAATCAACTAAATCACGTTTCACATCATCTAATGTTGTAATTGAAACTAAGATGGATTGATACTTAGGATTAATCTCAATTTGAATCTCCCTCCCTATTTCAAAAGCTTCAAGGTACTTCTTTACAAAATCACTGTTCATATCAACAACCTCAAAACGCTTTAACAAATCAACAAAAGGTGAATTAGAAGAAGCATTATAACTCCTTACATTTTCTTCTTTTATAGCAGATATATAATTTATAGCTGAAATCCTTTGAACTAGATTTTCCCAGCTATTCATAAAATAATCTTCTATAATACGATAATTGTCTTTATTTTCTTTTAAGGCCTCCCATTGGAGGTTTTTACTTAAAATTTCTTTTGCTTGATAATACAAAAGATCTTCTATTTTTGGTGGTTCAATAAAATCTTCTTCACTTATAAAGTCATCTTCTTCAATAGGGGCTTTTCCTGTTATCTGTGTCTCTTCTTTACTTAATTTTGTAAGAAAAGCATCCCACTCTTCAGTAGAAAGATCCTCTTTAAAACAATTAATAAATAAAGAGGCTACAAGACCATGATCTCTCGTTATCTTATCTAGTTCTTCTAAGCTCTGCCCCCTCCAACTTACTTTATCCTCCAAATAATTATTGTATACCTCTTTTAAAGACGATATATTTTCTCTAATCTTATCTAAATTAATTGACCACTCTATATACCCCACTAGAGGGCTATATCTAGGAGGTATACCCCATCGTATTTTTCTTTTTCCACTTCTTAATTCTTCTTCTTCCTCAGCACGTCTTTTTTCAAAATCTATCTTATAATCAATTTCTTCTTCTTCTGTTGCTTTTCTATATACAAATGAATACAAGATTTTGTTATCTTTTTTATCAACTACTTGAAACTCTCTTAATACAGCATTATAACTCCCTTTCTTTTCACTTTGAGCTTCAAATAAAAGGGAGATACTAAAATTCGTTAATCCAAAAAAAGTATAGGGAAGAATTATTTCGATACTCCTATTCTCTTTATCAAACAGAAGATTATCAAAATCTCCTAACAAATGTTCTTGCTTTTTAAGATCTAGACTAAATGGATATTTTGATTCTTTTATACTGTTTTTCAACATCTGAAGTGCTTTGACAATAGAACTTTTACCAGAATTATTAGATCCTGTTAACAGATTTATGGATGTAAATTCTTCCATAAATCCTTTACTATTATCAAAAACGCGGTAATTCTTTAATCCGAAAGTATTTATTAATTTCATGAGTAATAATCTATAATTCAAGATCTAAAATTAAATCAAATTCTTTGCTATTAATAATAAAGCCAGTATAATGATTTATTTGATATACAAATTTCTTCTGAATATATAAATAATCAATTACTTAATAGTACTAGTTTATTTTGGCTATAGAATACTCCTATATTTATTTTAGTTAATAGCTCCCTAATAACTTTAATTAATAATATTTTACCTTAGTTTTTTAATTCAAATTGACAAAAATACTAAAAAACTACTCCCTTTAAGATTGAGTCTATTTTTTGCTTTAAATACAATAACACAAGAGACTATCGATATTGATTTAGATAAATCAATATCGATAGGTAAACATCATAGAAAATTTCAAGTACCTTATTAGCAACAAAGTATAATAGTAGACCAATATTTAATTCCTTAATTTTACGCTATGCGATCTCGCAGACTACAAAGCCAATACATAAACTAATTATAACATATATAATGATTGAAACAGCTATATCAATAACAATAAATCGTAAATCAGATATTGAAGTAATACAAGATAAAATTATTGAACAGAAATTTCAATTCCCGATATATATTCGAGAATATGACTCTAATTTTCAGCTTGATTTTACAAGTGACTATGAAGAATGGGAACTAGATTCTAAAATACTAGACTGTTTCCCGGGCTATGAATACATAACAGATATTGAAAATGGCAAAAAAGAGATTAGAATCGAAATCTCAAGATATCAGTCTGAGTATTCTCCAAATGTTTATGGAAAAGCTATAGAAAATCCTTTAAATGAGACTAAATATCTTGTAAAAAAATCATCCTTAAAAACTAAAAAATTCAATCCTATTATTAAGGTCTTATTTGAAAATCAAGAACATTATTATTATATAAATATTACTCAAAGCTTTAATGAAAACACTAAAGAACAAGGGTTTGTATTAATAGATAACTTCAAAACAAAGAATGAAGATAATACTACTAAAATTTTACAAGATAGATTATACAAATCACCTCTAGAAGCCTTTCTTTTTGGATACAGTAAAGTTTCTGAATTAGTAAATAATGATTTTTCAAATTTTCAAAATAACAAAAAAGCAGCTATCAAAGAAGAACAAAAAGCACCAAGAAAAATCATAAGAGATTTCATCAATTCTTGTAATAAATCTAAAATAGATGATGTTATAAAAAACCTTGATGCAAATATCATTTTTTTACAATACACAAATCAATTAGTAAAAAATAATATTATCAATATTTCTGAATTTATAAAATATCTAAATTCTTCACATCAACAATTACTTGGAAAAGATTTTAAAATAAGATCCTCTTGGGATATGAATTTACCCTCTGTGAGTATTGGAATAAAATACTATCCCAAATCAGATAATATGGAAATACAATCAAAACAAAAATATGAACAGATAACATTTAATTTTGAGAATAATAAGATTATAAGCATTATACATGATATCTAATTTAATTGAATCTTTCACTCAAAAAACACTTAACTAAATTACAATATATAATGTACAATAATCTATATAAGCTTTTCAAACGAGATGATTCTCAAGAAAAGAAGAACAAAACATTACTTGAAGATTTTAACACAGAATCCTTTGTTGGATTACTAAAAGGAAACGAAGATTTAAAAACTGCCTTCCTCTATACCTTTTTAAAGCTTTCAAATGACAAGTATAGTATAAACACTCAAATAAGTAAAAATATTAGCAATACACATCAAGAATATTCTGATTGTAGAATTGATATAGTATTAGAAGGTAAAGACAATATTGTTTTTATTGAATGCAAAGTAAATTCACAAGAAGGATATAAACAACTTGAGAGATATCAAGTAGCCTTAGAAACACATTATCCAAATAAAACTAAGACATTACTTTATATCACTAAAAACTATGACCCTAAGAACATCCTTAATTACAATTTCAAACAATATAGATGGTATGAGATTGCAGATTTTTTAATTCATTATACAACACGTAATTATTACATAAATGAGTATATATTATTTCTAAAAGAACAGAAAATGACACAAGACACAAAACTATTACTCGAAAATATTAATGCTCTAAAGGTTTTACAAAAAACAGTAGAGATTGGTTTAACATATATTGAAAACTCTAAACAAGATTTTGAAACAAGATTTGGTAAGACAAAAGGAAATAGTAATCAAAATTGGGGAGAAATTAAACGGTCTAATCGTTTTTGTAATCTAACAGAGAACATACTAAAAGGTGATGGTTATTCAGAAATGCTGTATTCTATCGAATTTGAAACAGTTGAATTGAGTACACATTTATTTATTGAAAGAAATCATAGTTTATACAAGCAATTTATAAACATAGAGTATCCAAAAGAACTCACACTAATAGAAATAGATACAGGAGCTTCACTATATATAAAAGACCAATTAGATAGTTACTTAGAAAAAGATGATAGTATTACATTGATTAAAGAATGGTATCTAAAATCATTTGATTTGTTTAAAAACTACTTAGACAAGAGTAACATAAGTATACTAAACGAACTTGACAATAAATCCTAGTCTTAAAATGGAACATGATATTAATAATAGGAATTTACCTAATGATTCAAGAAATATACAATTAGAAATAAAGTCTAAAAACTACTTTCGCCTTTTATTTGATCCTCACAGATTTGTAGTTAAAGAAGAAACTATTGATAATGGAATTGATTTCAGACTTGAACTTAAGGCTAATAGTAAAATAACAGGTTTTGGATTAAATTTTCAACTCAAGAGTACAGAAAACACTAAGCAAAATATTGATGGATCTTACAGTAAAAGTATCAAAACAAGTAATATTGAATATCTTTTAAATAATGGACAACCTGGGTTCTATGGCTTCTACATTAACCAGGAGAATGCAATTTATTTTGTAACATTAAAAGAAGTAATACATTATCTAACAAATAGTAATCCTAAGTGGCAAGAGCAAGCTAACCATACTATTAAGTTTAAAAACAAATTGGATAGCAATTCTATAGATGAAATATATAGAATTGTTTTTTCTGATGGTATTTCATTGAGAAAAACAAATGCTTTACTTGCTGAAAATTTCGGAGCAATTAAAAAAAATGATGTTATCCTTACTGATTTCAATTACAATGTCATTTCTGAATCAGAAATTGTTTCTTGCATTGAAGAAATTGGCATTCTTTTAATTGACCAATGCAAATGGGATACTATTATTTCTTTACACCAAAAAACAAGACATTTAAACGATAGATCCGCCATATATAACCTTGTTGTTGGCGTATCTTACTACTATTCAGGAGAGTTTTTAAAATCAATAGACTTTCTTAAACAAGCAAATAGAAAAATCAATCTGTTAGAACCTACTCTAAAAGAATACTTGCTTTTTATGTATTTAAACCTCCAAAAAACCTTAAATTTTATTACTACTACTCAATATGAAGATATAGCAAACTCCTTTACAAAGGATGGAACAATATATCTCCACCAACAATTGGATGAAATAAAATTGTTAAGGAGTGAAATGTATACATCTGGTAATATTTCTATAAAATTTGAAAAAGCGATTCATAAACTTATTAACAATCCAAGAGCTACAAATTATATTAAAAACCTAGCTAAAATAGAACTACTTGATTATACATCAGAACAATTTATTTCTAGCTTAATTACAATATTAGTTCAAAATCAAGTAGAATATGCAGAACAGCAGTTTGGTGAAATTAGTAAACAATATGAAGAGCTTTGCCATCAGACAAAACAAGGTAATTCAAACTTTGCGTATCACATATGTACTATAAAATACTGTCGTTTCATTATACACTTTGATTGCCTAGTACGCAGAATCACAAACTTAAAGCTTCCTGATACATTTTTATCAAATGTCTTAAACAATGTGAATGATATATTATCTTACTTTAAATCAATAAAACACACTGAAAATGTATTATTTACACTAACTGTTTTACTTGAGTACTATCAAAATATAGAAAATCAAGAAAAGATATTAGAAGTTTTAAATCTTCTTGACACCTACATAGAACAATATGATAATTATGATTTTAATAAAAAAATTAATTACACTAAAGAAGAAGGAACCTTTGTTGAATGGATCATTAAAGAAAAAGAGAAAATTGATGATAGCACAAATAAGATATTAGTAATGCAAAAAGAGCTTAAGGAACTGGAACAAGAAGAAGAAAAATCACAACACTCTTTTAATAGTGCTTATTTCACGATTCATTTATTTCCTATGGGCAATTTTCAATTTAATCCTAAAGAAATTGATTTACTATTTAAAATATTAAAAATTAATGACATCAATTTAATAGATCACGTAAAATATATGTTTAAGTCTTCTATTATACCCGTAATTAATTGTTATCCAGATGAAATTACAGAAGAAGGTTTTGCAAATGGCAATGAGGAATATAAGGGAGATAAAAACTTTATTAATATTTATAATATAAGAAAACAATTATTTGAACATAAAATACATAAAGTGAAGATATAAGAATCAATTACCTAAACATTCATAGTAAAAAAATATTTTGTAATAGACAAAAGTCTATTTATTTCAATCTAAAAACACATAATTAAAGCTAAATATACACCCCGACAACACAATAATACCATAACAAGCATGTCATTTCACAACAAAATACATCAAATTAAATTAGTTAACTAATAATATAAAATAAACACAACAAAACACCAAAAAACAAAACAAAAACAAACAAAGGCTAAACCTAATATTTTTTCTAAAATATTCGCTTCCATCAATCAAAAAAACAGGTTATTATTTAACTTTTTAGTACTTTTTTAATACATTTAAAATCATTATATTTGATTTTAACCTAATTTACTAAGGTGAGCTATTAGGTGAGTTGGTTTTTTACAAACAATACAATAGATTGATTTAAAGATATTTACGAGGAGTGGTTCGAATCCTGCCACCCCGACAAAAAGAAAGCTCTAACGAAAGTTAGGGCTTTTTTTATATCCAGATTGAATCAAGTTCTACTTGAATTCAAATCGGATATAAAAAAGGCATACGAGCGCAGCGAAGCTTTCATTTGGTACAACTCTCCTTTTTAGAGGAACACCGACTGAAGGGAGGTAATCCTGCCACCCCGACAAAAGGAAAGCTCTAACGAAAGTTAGGGCTTTTTTTATATCCAGATTGAATCAAGTTCTACTTGAATTCAAATCGGATATAAAAAAGGCATACGAGCGCAGCGAAGCTTTCATTTGGTACAACTCTCCTTTTTAGAGGAACACCGACTGAAGGGAGGTAATCTGCCACCCCGACAAAAGGAAAGCTCTAACGAAAGTTAGGGCTTTTTTTGTGGTTGAAATTATCAAGTTTTACTTACTTTAGCAAAAAACAAATAACATCAGAACTTTTATTTACATATTCATTGTCCTTATTGGACTGATCAGTGGTTGTCATGCACAAAACAAATCCCATGAATCACTTGAGATAGAATTTCAAACTATCGAATCCATTGCTACTAAAAGTGAATTATATCAACAACTACAGAAGATAGAAGCACAGCCCAAAACACCCCATGCAAAGGAATTGAAAATTGGCTACACCATTCGATTAGCAGCCCTCTACGCACGAGAATCAGATGCTCTAAATGATAAAAGTACCAGCTTGTACAATCAGGCAATTCAATGGGTAGAACATGATAGCGATCTTGCATTCCAAACATGGGTGTATTCTAAAACGGGGTTTTATTACTATATCTACAACCAGTATACAGAAGCCTATCCGTATTTTACCAAATCGGCTCAGGCTTTGAATCAACTTTCAAACGCTGATTTATTTAGAGGAAATGAAGTTTTGAAGGAGAATGCTTACTTTTTTCAGACCATAACAGAATACGATACGAGTATTGATTTTCTCACAAGAGCGTTAAATATAATCCCTAAAAATTCAAAAGAATATCCAACGCTTCTCAATGCACTAGGTGCTAATTACTTCAATAAAAAAGATTTTATTACGGCAGAAAAGTACTTTATACGCACCAAAGAAAGCGCCATTACAGCCCAAGATAGCATTCGCTATGCTAAAGCTATTGGCGATTTAGCTCGAATTGAAATTACGCGAAGTAATTGGAAAAAGGCTGAACAACTCTTATTAGAAGATATTGCTATTTCTGCTCGTATTGGCGAATTTAGAAATGAAATGTACGCTCAATTGCAATTGAGTAAAATGTATTTTAAGCAAGGATTATTGGCTGAAGCCAAACAAACCCTACTTGAAGTCAAAACTTATGCCGATAGCAAGAGCTATTTAAAAATTTACGCAAAAGAAAGTACCGATTTACTTTTGCAAATAGCTATAGTTCAAAAGAATGAACAGGAAGAGCTTACATTGAGAAGAGAATTAGACCGTTTAAATTTACAAGTAAAAACAGAAGATAAAAGCATTATTGACAAAGTAGCGCTCAACTATCAAAAGAAAAACATCGAATGGGAATTGAGTTTGCAACAGATTAAACTTGAGCAAGTACAAGTGTTACAGAGAACCTGGTTCTTTATCAGTTTCTTACTTTCTATTATTGTTATTCTTATCTATATTCTATACAAACGCCGCATTAAATTAAATGATGTGAAATTTCAAAATAAACTACTGGGTTTTCAAAATGACAAAATGCAAATGGAAGCTAAGTTGACAGATGCACATAACTCCTTGGATTCCTTTTATACCTACCTAGATAGTAAGAATGACCAGGTTAAACAGTTAGAAAGAGAAATTTCACTAATTAAAAATAAAGAACAAAAGATTTCATTAGAGGCTTTATTAACGTCGCACTTGATGACGGATGATAATTGGGCCTTTTTTAAACAAGCATTCCGAGAAGAACAAACAACCTATTACCAACAGTTACTCACTCGTTTTCCCAATTTAACCGAATCCAATTTGCGCATTATTTTATTGCAAAAATTGGGGTTAAACAACCAGGAAATGGCACAAATTATCGGAATTACTCCTGACGCTGTGAAAAAGGCCAAGCAGCGTTTGCGAAAGAAATACAGTAAAAACGAAGAGGATATCTTCGAATTTTCTCTATTCTTAGGTGATGATTAAACGTTGACTTTCAACGCAAACACCATCACCTATCCTTCTAGTTATCACCTTCTTGTAAACAAGAAACTTGTCTTTTTATTATATTCCGCTTTAATCAGGCTTATGAAATTCAATTTCCCTTATTAATACCTCCAAGCCAAAATTCTGCTTATTTTATTCCCTTGTTCCATTGCAATAATGCGTACTTCGGCCGCCTCGGATCGCTTTAACAACGATTGTAAGGGTTTGAGGTTGTCTTTATTTGACACCAATGTTGTAAACCAAACCGCTTGTCTTTTGAAGTGTTTACTCTCGTAAATATAGTTTGTGATGAAGGCTTTCTCTCCTCCTTCACACCATAATTCATTGTTCTGACCACTGAAATTTTGTACGGGTTTTCCGACTACTTCTTTTCCTAAATTTCTCAACTTTTGTGTGGTTTTGGCCAATACTTCTTCTCGAGAAGAAAAGAAAGGGGGATTGCAGATAACGACATCAAAATACTCTTTTTCTCCTATGATGTTTTTCAAGATATTTCGCTTGCTCTTCTGTTGGCGAATTTCAATATTTTGCTTCAGGTGAGGATTATTTTCCACAATGTGACTTGCTGTTTTCATTGACACTACATCCACTTCAGAACCCACAAATTCCCATCCATATTCAGCTATACCGATAATGGGATAAATTACATTGGCTCCGATTCCCAAATCCAATACTTTTACCCCTCTTCCCGTTGGTATTTTACCGCCATTTCCTTCGGCAAGTAAATCGGCTATATAGTGAATATAATCTGCACGCCCAGGAATGGGCGGACAAAGATTTGTTTTAGGCATCTCCCAAAACGTAATCTTATATTCTTTCATCAAAATAGCTTTGTTGAGTAATACCACTGCCTCAGGAAGTGCGAAATCAATCGTATCTACACCAGATGGATTCTTGCTAATGAAAGATGCTAATTCAGGAACTGCCAATTTCAATTGATCGAAATCGTATAAACCTCGATGTTTATTGCGTTCATGTAGTTTTTTCTTGATTTGCTTCTCTTCTTTCATTATCTAAATCTTTTATGCAAAATTAGACTATTTCCATGGTTTTCCTATGGTCTAACCTATTTTAATTACCGCTGGGCTACTCGGTGAATTCACTGCAATTCGGCTATAAAAACAACCGCTGATAAAATTTGTTAAAATGATACAGATTATGTAGTAAAACTTTCCTAACTTTACCTAGTTCCATCTAATGCCTATGAGACACCAAGTGCTTGTATACTCCCTAGTATTACTAGCTGTTTTCAGTTTTACACATTGTACCAATAAGCAGTTAACCTCCCCAACCGATATCGATCAGTTGTATGCTGTACAATATGATAATACGCATAAAGATAGTCTCGCTAAATCACTTGCTCATTCCGTTGCGAATGCCTTAACCTTATCCAATACGCAACACAACAGAAGTGTGATTGACAGCACTTTAAATCAGCTTCGATGGACCTTAGATTCTGTTAACTTTCAACAGTTGGCGCAAAAGAGTATTTCCTTTTCTTTACGCAAAAACGACTTGCCCCATTTGGCCCGTACCTATAACCATATGGGAATGTACTATCACGATAGTTATCAACTAGATAGTACGTTTTACTACTATATCAAGACGGAAAACATCTATAAAAAACTAAATGATTCGCTAAAAATTGGAGAAACTAAATTTTATCAAGCGCGTTTGTTGTTTGAGATGGGCTTACATATGGAAAGTGAATCCAAGGTATCTCAAGCTCTTTCTATATTAAATCAATATCCTCAAAACCCCGTTAATTTTGAAGCGAATCAGCTCATGGGATTGTGTTTAATGGAACGCAAGAACTATAAAGAGGCCGAAACCTATCTTATAACAGCCGTTCATCAGATTCAACAGGATATTACCAAACACAAAGTACTGGATACCAAACGAGCAAAAATGGCCATTGGTAATGCCTACGGCAATTTAGCAGAAGTTTGCTATAGCCAAAACAAGTTTATAGAAGCAAAAGCATATGCCCTGCGAGGACAAGCCTACCTCGAGGAAGACACCCCCATTATGCTCGTTTCTTTTCTTAGAAATACCTTGGCTCAATGCAATTATCGATTAACAAAAGACAGCCGTTTTATTCAAGAAGTGCATCAAAGTTTTATAGATGATTCTATTCTAGGAAATAGTTTTCGCATGTATTATAGCGCAATGAATCTCGCTCATTTATACCTACTAGAACAACAGCCACAACAAGCGAATACATGGGCACAGCTTGCATATACCAACGCAACCAAGCATCAGGTACTACCACAACAAGTAGAAGCGCTAGAGTTTCTTTTGACTCATGACGACTATCAAATGCACGATAAAGTGAAAGAATTAATCCGCTTGAGACAAGCCTTAACTACGCAAGAGAATCAAACGCGAAATACTTTTGCGCGTATTGCCTATCAAACGGAAGTCATTGAAAAAGAAAACAATCAACTCAAAGATCGTATCTATACCGTGGTCATTTTTGGAATAATACTGTTGTTCATCCTGATTATCAGTATATTTCGTTCTGAATTGAAGATTAAAAACAAAGAATTACAACTTGTTAAAGCACAGCGAAAAGCAAACAAAAGCATCAATGAATTAATTGTTGAACGCAACTTAATTTCTTTGGATATCAAGAAAAAAGAACGCAATAGAATAGCCAAAAACCTACATGACAGTATCGTTAATACGTTATTTGGGGTACGTTTTCACTTAGAACTACTCGATACACCCCAAACAGAAAGCAAGCAGTTGCTCATTCAGGAATTAAAGAAATTAGAAAATACAACCCGAGACATTTCACATACACTCATTGACAATAGGTTATTCAATGAGCATCAATTTGAACAAGTAGTGACGGACTTAGTATCTTTTCAGATTAACGCTTGGAAAACGCGTTTTTCTCTTGAATTTGATTCGCGTATAAACTTTGAAAAACTCGATGCTACTACCAAAATTAATCTGTACTATATCTTACAGGAGGCGATACAAAACGTCAACAAATATTCGAAGGCCACTTTGTGTACCATTGTATTTCACTACACCGCTTCTACTTTTAACCTCATCATTTGTGATAATGGTATTGGTTTTGAAAAAACAGAAGGAATGGGCATGGGAGTTTCTAACATGCATGAGCGATCTCAACAAATTAACGCTACGCTACACCTTCATTCTAAACAGGGAGAAGGTGTGATGTTAACCGTGGCTGTTCCGCATTAACGCCTTCCCAAAAATCCAATGCCCCTCTACACCCCCAGAGCTTATGTTATTGGGACTACATCTAGTTCAAATCGATTGAACCGTTCATCGCATTAAATCGTTTGTACGTTTAACACAAATTCACTTCCTACTCCATATTCACTATTCACGGCAATAGTTCCTTGCTGAGCCTCGATAAACTCTTTGCTGATTGAAAGTCCTAAGCCCGTTCCTTCCCGGTGTGTTCCTGGCACTCTAAAATAGCGATCAAAAACGCGGTTTAAGTATTCAGGAGGAATTCCTATTCCTTGATCCTTAACCTTAATGGTTGTTTGGTCCACCTCTTGTGTGACGCTAACCGCAACGACGGAGGATTCATGCGAATAGTTAATGGCGTTCGCGATTAAATTAGTCAATACCCACGTAGTCTTTTCAATATCTACACTAATAGCTTTCATCTCATCAGGCAATCTAACCTCGATTTGAATCTTTTTTTGTTCTGCTTGTATGTGATTTGCTTCTACGGCATATTGCACGATTTGCTGCACCTTGCACGGTTGTCTGTTCATTGTTATTTTGCCACTCTCTATTTGTGTCAAATTGAGTAATTCAGATGTAATCTTCAACAAGCGTCCCACATCTTCTTGAATGCTATCAACCAAGACGTTCTGTTCTTCGTTTAATGTTCCGATTCGACTGTTCTGCAGCAGTTGCAAACTCATTTTCATAGCCGATATAGGCGTTTTAAACTCATGGGAAACCGTAGCAATAAAACGCGTTTTTGCCGCATCTAATTCTTTAAACTCCGTGATGTTTTTCAGTATAATTACATGGCCAACTAATTCTTTAACAGCTTCTCCTGTTGGTGTAATCTCAATATGCAAAAATTGTTGGTCAAAGTAATTTTCTTTGTCATTGTGTATAATCTTAAAAGGTTCTTTCTCAGCTTGTGGCACTTTAATTTCCTTCAATAGCATGCGCATTAAGTCGTTGTAAATAGCAATATCTTTACTGCTTATTCCCACCATTTCTTCCTCTGAAAGCCCCAATACTTTACAAGCCTCCTCATTGACGAAAATAACCTGCATATTTTCATCCAATCCAATAACAACGTCCGACATGCTGTTAATCAATGCCTCAATTCGCTTTTTCTGTCGCATCAATTTGGCTAGATGACTGCTGTTGTACTCTTCTAACTTTTGAGCCATCGTATTGAAAGACTGTGCTAATTCACCAAATTCATCCTGTTTATCTAAAAACACCCGTTCTTTGTAATTACTACTGGCAATTTGTTTGATACTCGCCGTTAACTTCTGAATGGGGTCTGCAATATTTGAGGGTAAATTAATTAACAAGCCTAAAGCAATCACAAAACAAGCTACGCCAGCTATAGCAATCCATATTGTTGCTTGTACAGCCGTTTTATTTGCCAATTCACTCTTGAGCGCTATCGCCTGCATATTCATCTCCATTACTTCAATCAACCAAGTCCTAATTTGCAATAAATCAGTCTCACGTTGTCCGTTGCTCTTGTAGGATTCAAAGTAGTTACGCAAGGTAATGTTCATCTCCTTTTCCCCTACTTCTGTTGCATTGCCTTCTTGGTTCTTCAATTGTTCTTCAAACTGAATCAACTGTCTTTCGCCCTGCTGATCTAAAGCACGCAACATACTCTTCGCATACAAAAGCGAATTGTAGTTGTCGTGTAAAATATTGCGCGTGTCCAACTTGAGAAAGTGAATATACACCGCTCCTATTCCTCCTAAGAATACGATAAGTGTAAACAATAATCCCAGTCCTAAAGTCAGTTTTGTCTTAATTTTCATTTTGAAAAAATTATTATATCAATTGGTAAAGAAGTCAACTTTTTCAACAGTTGATTAAACACATTGGTTGCCAAAATAATCTGATACAAGCGCAAACGAGGCTTTCCAATACAAATCGTTGTAATTTGCCGTTGCTCAACTTGGATGAGAATAGCTTTAGCAATATTAGCATGCTCACTTTTAATGATTTCTGCTCCCAATTCTGTAGCTAATTTAAAATTATTAATCAAATGACGCTGTTTATCTAAAGCAATTTTATTAGGATGTTCTGGAGGTGTTTGCACATACAACACATACCACTTCGAATTGAGATAACTTGCCAATCGCGCTGTTTTTCGAATGACGTTTTTTGCATTCTTTTCATTAGAGCTAATACACGCCATAAAACGACTAGGTTTAACCGAAATAGACCTACTCACTTCAGTAGCTACCTTATTTTCTACGTAAGAAGCAACCTCTTTTAGAGCTAACTCCCTTAATTGCAATATATTGGATGAAGTAAAAAAGTTTTGCAGTGCCAAGGGAATTTTTTCATGGGGATAAATCTTTCCTCCTTTCAATCGTTCAATCAAATCATCCGCAGTTAGGTCGATATTCACCACCTCATCCGCTTCTTGAATGACTTTATCTGGCACGCGTTCGGTGACATCAATAGATGTAATTTCCTGAACAGCTTGATGTAGACTTTCAATATGCTGGATATTAAGGGCAGATATAACGTGAATACCTGCCTCTAATAACTCCATCACATCTTGCCAACGCTTGGCATTTTTACTTCCTGCAATGTTAGAATGCGCCAATTCATCAATAATTACAATGTCAGGATGATCTTGTAAAATAGCTTCTAAATCCAGTTCTTCTACTTTTTTTCCTTTGTAGAATACCTCTTTTCTCGGTATAAGGGGTAAACCTTCGAGCAGTGCATGGGTTTCCTTGCGGTTATGTGTTTCTATAAACCCCAGTTTGACATTGATTCCCTTCTGAAATAAATCTCGAGCTTCCATCAACATGCGATAGGTTTTGCCAACACCCGCACTCATTCCTATATATACCTTAAATTTACCCCGTTTAGAACGGTGGATAAGCGCTAAAAAATCCTCCGCACTTTGGCGCGTTTCTCTTTCCATTTACAATCGAATTGAAATACTACTTCCTATTGTGAATTGCCCTGAGGTTGCTCGCTCATTTCTCGTGAATATAGCATCCTTACTAGTCAATGATCGCGCTTCTACTCTCCACAGCACTCCGGTTGTAATTTCATAATCTACATTGAATGAATATCCCCAAGTCTGAAAGCCGTTTGGAGTCTCCGTTTGGATGATTACTCCCTCTTTATCGCGATAATATTCTAATCTAGCGGCGATTCTCCATGCGTTGTTTACTTTATATTGTCCCATGATTAACGGTGCACACCAGTTGCTGTAAGTCGTTCCATTTTTCTCTTTTTGTTGAACTCCAAAATCAAAGCCAAACAGCAAGTTCAAGTCTTCATTCAGTTGATAAGTCATATTAGCATGGTGAAAGTAGCGCATTTTACGGTTAACATCGGGTGAATCACTTCCTACAAAGGAACTGCTAGTAAATGCCCAAGCGCTATTTGGCGTATATGTTAATTGATGTCCAAGCGCCAAAGATGAATTGCCCTCTGGACGTTGAATACGCTGCCAGCCATTCATCAAATGCAAAGCCACCAGCCATTTTTTGTTGGGTGTTCCATAGGACAATTTTACTTCGGAGGAAAAATAAGGAGAGTTTTCTGCCATTATACTGCGTGTCATCGTCATAATATCTGCCCCAATATTGCTTTCAAAGCCGATATGTGAAGGCATAATTCCAGCATCCAACCACAATTCATGAGTAGGAGATAATTTAACCCCTACATTGGCCTCATATATATTTTTTAATCCATCGGCCTCATTTACGAGATTCGCTTGCACATAGGTACCTGCCATCAAAGCAAGGTTGGCACGGACCCGTTCCTGTTCATACTTCAACTTGACCATTCCAAAGTTTAGATTTACTTCATTGTGGCGATTGTAGGAATATAGAAATGGCGCTACTTGCCCCGATTCGGGCTGATTCAAATTATACAAATAGTACAACTCCCCATAAGCTGACACCTTAACTGCATCTGTCCATTGGCGTTCTTGTGCTTGAACGGTTGAAAAAGCAAGTGCGCCGCTAATAAGCGCACCTACTAAAAAAAAGCTCTCTTTCATATTATTGTAACGCATCTAATGCGAGGTTTAATTCGACTACATTTATTGTTTGAGGTCCTAATACGCCCAATAAGGGCTGTTGGATGTGTTCTAACACCAATTGTTCCAAGCGACTCACAGCTAGGCCTCTCTTTTTGGCAATGCGTTCGATTTGTACATAGGCAGCGGCCACCGAAATATGAGGGTCTAAACCACTACCACTTGCGGTTACTAAATCCACAGGGATCTCTTGCTTGTTTACTGTCGGATTCTTAGCTATAAAATCAGCTATGCGTTGTTGTACTTCAGCTAAATACTCTTGATTTGATGCGGCTTTGTTACTAGCTCCTGAACCTGCGGCATTGTAATCTACAGCCGAAGGGCGTGACCAAAAATACTGATCCGATGTAAAGGCTTGTCCAATATTGATATATTGTTTTCCCTTCTCACTGTCTACTGTAAATCCTTCGCCTGCATTTGGAGCTGCTTGTGCAATTCCCCACAAGACTAAGGGGTAAATTCCCCCTAGTAATACCAGTAAAGCTGTAGTTAATATAATCGATGGTAATAAATTATTTTTCATGTGTTTAAGAAATAAATAAGGAAACAAAAAGGTCAATTAATTTGATACCAATAAACGGAACAAGTACACCTCCTAGTCCATAAATCAACAAGTTCCTTCTCAACAAGGCACTTGCTCCGATTGGTTTATAGGCAACTCCTTTTAACGCTAAAGGAATCAGAAAAGGAATAATAATTGCATTGAAAATAACCGCAGAAAGGATGGCACTTTCAGGGCTGTGTAATTGCATAATATTCAATCCCTGCAAAGCGGGAATCGCCGTAATAAACAAAGCGGGGATAATGGCAAAGTACTTGGCTACGTCATTAGCGATACTAAAAGTAGTTAGTGTTCCGCGAGTCATTAATAACTGTTTTCCAATTTCGACTACTTCAATTAATTTGGTTGGATCATTGTCTAGATCCACCATATTTCCTGCTTCTTTTGCGGCTTGTGTTCCGCTGTTCATCGCTACTCCAACATTAGCTTGCGCTAAGGCAGGCGCGTCATTCGTACCATCGCCCATCATCGCTACTAATCGTCCTTCAACTTGTTCTTGTTTGATGTAATTCATCTTGTCTTCTGGTTTCGCCTCCGCAATAAAATCATCTACACCTGCCTTTGTAGCAATATACTGAGCAGTCATCGGGTTATCTCCCGTAACCATTACCGTTTTAATTCCCATTTTTCGCAATCGAGCAAATCGTTCTTGAATACCCGGTTTGATAATATCTTGCAATTCAATTACGCCAAGTATTTGTTCATTTTGTGCAACCACTAAAGGTGTTCCTCCGTTTTCAGCCACTTGTTTGACGCAATCCGCTACATTTTGAGGAAATGAATGTCCTGCCTGAATACAACTGTTTTTCATTGCATCAACAGCCCCTTTTCGGATGCGGACATCGCCATAATCAATTCCAGAGCTTCTTGTTTCTGCAGTAAAAGAAATAAAACGCGGATTGTCCACAACGTAATCGCAAGGATCCGCTTGCGCAAGTTCTAAAATTGATTTTCCTTCTGGAGTGTCATCACTAAGTGAACTCAATACTGCAGCTTTGATCAACGTTGAGGGGTCAACACCGTCTGCAGGATGAAAATGAGTTGCCTTGCGATTTCCAATGGTTATCGTTCCCGTTTTATCCAATAGCAATACATCTATATCTCCGGCTGTTTCTACTGCTTTACCGCTTTTCGTAATCACATTGGCTCGTAATGCGCGATCCATTCCCGCAATACCAATAGCAGATAGCAAACCGCCAATTGTCGTTGGAATCAAACACACATAGAGGGAAATCAACGCACCAATAGTAATCGATACATGGGCAAAATCAGCAAATGGCTTAAGCGTAATAACAACTAACGTAAACACCAAGGTAAAGCCAGCAAGTAAGATGGTCAAGGCAATTTCATTAGGCGATTTTTGTCTATTCGCACCTTCTACTAAGGCGATCATTTTATCTAAGAAACTATCCCCAGCTTGTGCCGTTACACGTACTTTAATGCGATCAGACAATACTTTCGTACCTCCGGTAACAGAACTCTTATCTCCACCTGCTTCGCGAATTACAGGAGCACTTTCTCCTGTAATAGCACTTTCATCAATCGTTGCTAATCCCTCAATAATTTCCCCATCTGCGGGGATAATATCTCCAGCAACACAACAGTAAATCATTCCCTTCTGTAAAACAGATGAAGAAACTTGTGTGCCATCTTCTAATGTAGCAGGGGTTTCCTCTCTAGTTTTTCGCAAACTATCCGCTTGTGCTTTCCCTCTAGCCTCTGCGATTGCCTCAGCAAAATTGGCAAACAACAAAGTGATCAACAGCAACAGAAAAATACTAAAGTTGTAACCAAAGCTCCCTTGACTTTGTGCTCCTGTTAAAATCCAGATACAAACGCCGAGCATAATAGTTGTACCAATTTCTACGGTAAACATAACCGGATTGTACACCAATGTTCGGGGATCTAATTTGATAAAAGCCTCTTTGAGGGCCTTTATCACTGCTTCTTTTTGAAAAAGCGCTTGACTATTTTGAGTTGCCATGTTTTATAAACGTGTTAAAGTAAAGTAATCTGCAATTGGACCTAGAGTTAATACCGGAAAGAAGGCTAAAGCTGCTACAAGTAAGATCACTGTTAACACAATGGTTCCAAAGGTTGCAGTATCAGTAGCCAAAGTACCAGCACTTTCGGGCACATAGTCCTTTTGCGCAAGGAATCCGGCCAAGGCCACTGGACCTATAATTGGCAAGAAACGCCCCAGGAGTAAGACAATACCTGTTGAAAAATTCCACCAAGATGTATTATCTCCTAGTCCCTCGAATCCGCTTCCATTATTCGCTGCGGCAGAAGTATATTCATAGAGTATTTCACTAAATCCGTGAAAAGAAGGATTGTTTAAAGTATCTGTTGTCATTTCAGGAAAAGCCACTCCTAGAGCTGTACTGCTGAGAATTAAAAGCGGATGAATAAGTGCTATAACCATGGCAATTTTCATTTCTTTAGCCTCTATTTTCTTTCCAAATAGCTCTGGTGTTCTTCCTACCATTAAGCCACTAATAAATACGGCTAGTACAATGAATACAAAGAAGTTGAGAATACCAACTCCAACTCCTCCATAAAAGGAATTGATCATCATGGCAAGCAATTGATTCATCCCTGATAACGGCATGGTACTATCGTGCATAGAATTGACCGACCCTGTTGAGATTACAGTTGTAACAATGCTCCAAAAACCAGAAGCGGCGGCACCAATTCTCACTTCTTTTCCTTCCATGGCTCCTGCGCTATTGTCAATCCCCATGGCTGCTATATTGGGATTTCCATTAGCCTCCATGATAATATTGGGAATTGCCAAACACAAGAAGCCTACGGTCATTACGCCAAACATCATCCAAGAAAATCGCTTGCGATTAATGTAAAAACCAAAGGCAAACACCATAGCCAACGGAATAATCAATTGAGCTATCATTTCTGTCATGTTACTTAGGTAAGTTGGATTCTCAAAAGGATGGGCAGAATTGGTTCCAAAAAAACCTCCTCCATTTGTTCCTAAGTGTTTAATTGCGATAAACGCTGCGGCAGGACCCCGAGACACTTCTACCTGTTGGCCTTCTAAAGTGGTCATGCTGTCCTTTCCTTCAAACGTCATAGGAGTACCTTGAAAAATCAAGATTACAGCTACCACCATACTAATAGGCAATAAGATACGCGTTAGTGATTTTACAAAATACACATAGAAGTTACCTAATAAGGTCGTTTTTTTCTGTTTAAATGCTTCAAATACAGCTACAGCAGCGGCCATTCCCGTTGCAGCACTAACAAATTGAAGAAACATCAACCCCAGTTGCGTGAGATAGGTTACTCCTGTTTCACCTGCATAGTGCTGTAAGTTGCAATTAACGAGAAAAGAAATGATGGTATTGAAGGCCAAATCAGGAGGCATACTCGGATTGTTGTCAGGGTTGAGTGGCAAAGATCCTTGTGTCAGCAATAGGACAAATCCCACGGCAAACCAAACAGCATTAATGGTTAACAAGGCAACTAAATGTTGCTTCCAGTTCATCCCTTCTTCTGGCCTAATTTTACTGCTTTTGTAAAACAGATTTTCTATTGGAGCCATGATACCATCTAGGCAGGTAGGTTGACCTGCATAAACCTTGGCAATATATTTTCCTAGAGGAATAGAAATTCCAATAGCCACTAAAAAAGTGACGATAATTCCGAATATTTCTGTGTTCATTTTTACTTAATTAATAATAAAATCTGATGGATAAGATAGATGATGCCGTAAATCATCGTAAAGACTAAAAGTGTTATACCAACTTCCTTGGCGTCTTTTTTAAAACTGTTCTGGTTTGAGTAAGACATAACACAAATAAGCAAATACAGCCAGGGCTATAATTAGTAATACAATCATAAGAGTCAAATATTATAGATTTTCAAAAAATTGAATGGCTTTATAAAACAGTACAAAGCATCCCACACCTAAAACGATACACGCTAATATGATCATGGGTTAAGAATTTAAATTTACTTGATACATTAATGCGCCTAGCGCTAAAATTGATTGGGGAGACCTCTGGTTGTTTCGCCTACTTGGGGAGATTGATTGTGTTTTCATGTTGATTTGTTTTGTTCAAGTATAAGCGAATGGTATACCAATTTCACACAAAACCAAACAATCACCTATAAATCAATGAATTAAACATAAAAAATGAATTATGCCAAAAAGAAACCCTATCGTTTTGATAGGGTTTTACTAGGGCAAGCCTATCAATACGATACACTACAACACAAAAAAGGAGTAAAAAAAAGCGGATGTCCCCTAAAGGTCATCCGCATCGTATACAATATAACGTTACTATTTAAAGCGAAACAACAAAATTATACAATAAGGCAATACCAATGCCTAATCCAAAGCTAAGCAACGTTCCTATCAAGATATACTCCGTTAATTTTAAATCCTTATTTGCCTTTAAATCACCAAATCTAAAAATAGATTTAGCGGCTAATAAAAATCCTATACCTTCCCAACGCTGAAGTACAACAAAGAAGAAGATAAACAAACGCTCTAATATTCCGATGTATTTACCCGCATTATTTAACCCGTTATTGGGTATTGTAAATGCAAACTGTTCTATTATTTTTTTTATGACAATGGGAGAAACGAAAATCAAGAGAATCCATGCGCTATACAAAACCAAGGCGTTTTTGCCTAACAAAAGAGGCCAATCAATGGTATAGGGATAATAGGCATATACAAATCCTGCGATACATACAGCATGCAGTATTTGGTCCCATACTAAAGTCCAAATTGGATTTATCTTTTTAGCTAAGTATCCTTTCGTGCATGCATCTATGACGCCATGAGAGGCTGTTAGTAGGAGTATGCCGCAGATAAACTTGCGTTCCAATGCTGTAACCGCAAACAAGAGCAACAAGTGAATGCCTATGTGTTTCACAAATGCGACAGACTTTATCCCTTTTTCATGGATATCCTTTGCCATCTTATCTGTTTGAAAGACAAAATCACCGAGTAAGTGAGCGAATACTATTTTTGAGAGGAAGAGAAACATTGTTTTACTTTATTAGCATATAATTTTAATACATCATTTATTTCATCATAAGCAGCTCTTTTCAACGCTTTATTTACAGTGGTACTATCTTTATTCATCAACACCGCAATTTCTTTTTGCAACATATTCTTATTGCTCAATACATAAAACATTGCTTCAGCCGTTGCAGGTTTCCATTGATCTGCAATAAAGCTAACCAATCGCAAGATGGGATAAAAATAATCATCAAAATCCTTGTCATTTGTTTTCATGTGTAGCGTTTTATCTCTTAACTCTTCAAAAGCTTCTCCCGATAAAATAAAAGCCGCCCCATAAGACTGTGTTACTTTGGCTGAAGTATATGCTTGTTCACCGATACCGATACTCATTCTCACATCAATATTACTGCTGTGTTTTACCAATGCCTTAATACTTAAGGCAAGTTCCAACACCGTATCGACTGCTGTTTCGATCTGAAAACTATCTCCTCTGTAGATTTCCCATTTAGAGGTATCCTTTATTTTGTCTTCTAAAAAGGACTTCAACTGAGGTTGCCACGCCTCTGGACTAACGCTTCTTGAATTGACTATATCTCCTGTTATAACTGCTATCATAATCTTGTATCTATATCTATCTACACAAATATACAAAAAAAATGGCCTAAAAAGGCCAATTTATGCAAATTGGCTTAAAAAGGCCAATTTCGAACAATTGGCCTTTTTAAGCCAATTATATTTTAATCTTCCCTGCGTACACATTGGGCGATTTCGCTCGTTTGATTAAGTTCAAAAGCAAAGGATATACCAAAAACTATGATTTGAACCCACTTGTGTTAATTGATATTGTATTCTGCCATTTTGCGGTATAAGGTTGTTAGTGCAACCCCCAATAATTCTGCTGTTTTGGTTTTATTTCCTTTAGTATAGTGCAAGACGCGCTGAATATGTCGTTTTTCTACAGATGCTAAATCGAAAGCCGTTTCGCCTTCTCGTTCGGGACGATATTGCTGCTGCACTTCGTACGGCAAATCGCTCAGTTGTATAACAGTATGCATACACAAAATGGTGGCGCGTTCCATAGCATTGCGCAATTCTCTAATATTACCTGGCCAAGCATAATGCTGTAGTGCTTCCATTGCCTCTTTGCTAATGGATTGGACTTTGCTTCCTTGTTCTGTGGCAAATTGCACTCTAAATCGCTCTGCTAATAAAGGAATATCCTCCATTCGCTCCTTTAAAGCGGGCAAGGGAATCTCAAATACCGAAAGGCGATAATATAAATCTTCTCTAAAGAGACCTGCTTTGATGGTGGTATCAAAATCTCGATTTGTAGCTGCTATGATGCGCACATCAACCTTGGTTGGTTTGGTTTCTCCGATCTTCAGGAATTCTCCTACTTCCAATACGCGAAGTAATTTCGCCTGCAATTCCATGGGCATTTCCCCAATCTCATCCAAAAATAAAGTGCCTTGATGGGCCTCTTCAAATAATCCCTTTTGATCTTTGATTGCATTGGTGAAAGATCCTGCTTTATGTCCAAACAATTCACTCTCTAACAGATCCTTGCTAAAAGCAGAACAATTAATCGCTACAAAATTTTGTTTTCCTCTCGTACTAGCACGGTGAATGGCCTGAGCAAATACTTCTTTACCCGTTCCTGTTTCGCCTGTCAACAAGACTGTTGCCTGTGTGGGTGCTACGCGTTTCGCCAAGTGAATAGCCGCCAATAAAGGCGAGGATTGTCCAATGACTTGATCAAAACCATCAACTTGTGTTGTTATATCGAGCTGATGCTGTACCAAACTGCGATTAATTTGGACACGCTCTAAGGCGCGATACAACAAAGGCAATATTTTGTTGTTGTCATCTCCTTTAGTAATATAGTCAAAAGCGCCATTTTTAATCGCTTGTACCCCATCGGGAATATTGCCATAAGCGGTAAGTAAAATCACCTCCACAGTAGGATGCGCTAGCTTAATCTGCTCCACAAAGGCCACTCCATTCCCATCGGGTAATTTCACATCACACAAAACAACATCAATGGGAAACTGGGCTAACTTCTTGGTTGCCACCTTTAGATTTTCAGCTTGATGTACTTCAAAACCTTCTAACTCAATAATACGAGATAAAAGCTTGCGCAATTTCTCTTCATCATCAACGATAAGGACCTTAGACTGTATCATACTACCACCTATTTTAATGCTGTTAAAGGTATAAAACAATCCTCAACTACAAGCCAAACATTGTCAACAACGTCTTATCTTTGTTTAAACTTTAAAATTCAAACGATGGAGTCTATTCAACTCGTTCAATATACAGCTGATGATTTTGCTGTTTTTTATTCTTTAGTTCAGCAAGACAGTGTCATGCGTTATGTATCTGGCCAAGGGCTAACAGAAGAAGAAGCACGCAAAAAATTCAATTCAATCCTGGAGATAAATGCGCAAAATCCAGCACTCGGTACGTTCAAAATATACGACGCTACAGGCACGTATTTAGGTGATGGCAAAATGGAGTGGAACAAACGCGACAGCTCCCTCTTAGAAATTGGCTATATCCTCGAAGAGAAACACTGGGGCAAAGGCTATGGTACGCAAATTTGTACTGCCTTACTAGCTCTTGCTGAGCAAACACATCCCACCACTTCGATTATCGGATTGATTTACCCTGAGAATATTGCATCCAAAAAATTACTGGAGAAATTTGGTTTCAAAAGCTATTTCGTTGGTGTGGAAGACAATATGCCTACGGAGAAGTTAATTTTAGAAAAAGGAAAATAGGTTATTCACAGCTAGGCGATAATCAAATAGAAAAAAGCCAATCCCTTATCCGGATTGGCTTTTTGTAGGTTCATTTTTTCGAGATCCCCTTCTTACTTTAGATCCTCTATTCCAATTGTTTGTGTTGTATTTTGTTGTATGCTTGCGGCGTGTTTAGCGGCAATATAGCCAAATACCATTCCTTGCCCGATGGTTGCTCCTGCCCCTGGATACACTTGTCCAAAAACGTTAGCTGCCGTATTTCCAATGGCGTAAAGTCCTTCCATCTTTTGTTGATTTTCGCGCAGTACTACACCATTTTCATCCGTCATGAGTCCACCACAAGTTCCCAAATCAGAAAGCACCACTTTTACCGCATATAAATTTCCCTTCAAGGGACGTAAGCACGGGTTAGGCTTCACTGTTGGATCACCATAGTATTGGTCATAAGCACTTTCACCTTTATGAAAGTCCTCATCCCTTCCCTTTTGTGCCAGAGTATTAAAACGCTGGTAGGTTTCAATAAATATTTTTTCAGATATCCCCATTTGTTTGGCTAGATCTTGTGCGTTACGAGCTTTAAACGCAATTTTAGCTTCATACCATTCTCTTGGTATATTCATCATTGGAAATACAGCACCCGCTAAAAGATATTGATTTCTATATTTTTGATCAAAAATAAGCCACATGTCACCTACGGCTTGTTGTTCCCGTTCTAGCTTGAGTAAAGTCTGTCCAAACGTCATATAATCCGTTGCTTCATTAATGAATCGTTTTCCCTTTGCATTAATCATAAAACTCCCGGGGAGAGAACGCTCTGCCAACAATACTTGAGGATCCCCTCCTTTCTTCAGTGGTGCTACAGCAGGAAACCACCAAGATTCTTTCATATTGTCAAGCACTCCCCCTAACTGTTCCGCCATTGTAATAGCATCTCCTGTATTCCCTTCTGCTCCAAAACTCAAATTAGCAACCAAATGAGGAGATTGATAGTGTTGGCGCATCGGCATATTGTGATCAAAACCTCCAGCAGCTAAAACTACACCTCTTTTAGTATGAATCGTTACATCCTTGTCCTTTTGCCTCACTACAGCCCCTGTTATGCGTGTTCCATCATAGAGAAGAGCAATCAAACTTGCCTGAGTATACACGGGAATACCAGCGCGGATGACTCCATCAAACATCCCCGCAGCAATAGCCTGCCCGCCTGCTACTAGTTTTTTTCCAATCAAAAGTCCTCCAACACCTTGAAACAATCGCTTCAATATAATTGGAAAAGCTTTTAAGGGCTTTTTCAACATTAGATTCATCCATTTGTAATCATATCCCGTAACGGGCATGGGTAAAGGCGCTTCCATTTTTCCATATCGGAAACGTTTTTTTTCGACTCCCAAGCGGTTTAAATTAAAAGGTTTGGATTCACAGGTTCTCCCCCTAGCTGATCCTCCTGGGGTTTCAGGGTGATAATCGGAATATCCTTTTGCCCAAAAGAACTTCAGTGCTGTTTGGCGATATAACATTGCAATGGTAGCGTTCCCTTCTTGCAAGAAGGCTTGCCATCGCGCCCTTGGGTATTCTTTTTTAACTAAGGCGTTTAAGTATTTTTCTCCCTCTTCTAGTTGATCTTTGGATCCATCCTCTTGGAGTACTTGATTCCCAGGAATCCAAAATGCTCCTCCTGAAAGTGCCGTAGAACCACCTACATAAGGTGTTTTTTCAACCACAAGAGTTGATAAACCAAACTCGTGTGCAGCAAGAGCTGCCGTTAAACCTGTTCCAGATCCTACAACGAGTAAATCTACAGTCTGATCCTCTAGTATAGGGCCTACTACTTTTGTTTTCTTCATGTTTTTTCTGTTAAATGATAAGGTTAATGCGTTTACTTTGTGCAAGGTGATGTGAATGGAGATTTTCTCTTGCGGCAGTTGGATTAAGGAACATCAAACCTCAATGAAGGTTTAGGGTTATGCTACGGAAATCGTTGTCTAAAATTAACGCACTTCAACACCCCCATGTACCAGTAGCATCCAAATTATTTCCTTGCTACAATTAATCCATTACGCACTAATATACAACATAAAGCTTAGATTTCCAAAAAGTTAGCCCAATCACCCCTGTATGAGTGTTGTTTTATTTTTAAAATAAGGCAATACCTCTTTGGCTAATTCATCTAGTGTTTCCCCTATATCTCTCTTGCTAAATTGAATCCCTAAAGCGGCGTGATTTACTCCTATTTCCTCCCATTTTTGTAACAATTCAATCAAGCCATAGCGTCCTGTTTTTAGGATAAAACCACCGCGCAAAGGCGTTCTTGGAAAATAAGGATCTTCGTCTAATTCGATCCATTCATTTGTCATCTGGGGCTTAAATACCCCCTCAGGCACCAAATTTCGAAACGCTTGTATTTTTTGTTGCAACACTAGTGTATCCTCATTTGTTGTTGTAGGTCCAGGATAGGTAATCCATCCATCGGCATGTGCTGCAATCCAATCTAGCGATTGTTGGCTGGCACCCGTCACTAACATGGGTATACCGCGATGTAGCGGTTTGGGTACAACATCCAAATCCTGCATTTTGGTTAACGCAGAACTCATTTTCGGTGTATCGATGCGATGCAGGGTTTGAATATCTTGAAAAACCTCGCGAAATAACGTTGCTCTTTGCTCAAACGACTTTCCAAATGCAGGAAATTCAGCATAGCGATCCCCTGATCCTACTCCTAAGAGCAAGCGCCCTCCTGATAATTGATCGATGGATGCCGTTGTTTTCGCTAAAGCGATGGGATGCTGTAACGGCAGTACGATACTCGCAGTTCCCAAAGCAACCTGATGTGTTTGCCCAGCAATATAGGCTAAATACGTCAGAGGGTCATAAACTTGTCCTACATCTCTAAAGTTAGGATCATACACCGGAATGTCCCGCACCCATAAAGCATCAAAACCACTGCTGTCAATTTGTTTGATGTACTTGAGGTGTTGATGAAATACCGTCATCGATTGATTATAGACCTGCAAGGGTAAGAAAATACCCAAGGACAATTTTCCTGGTTGGAATACTCGATTAAAAATCGAGTGGTTATGAAATTCATTTTTCATATTTTTAAATATTTAGATATCGGGAATTATAGATATATTGGATCATGAAAAGTAACGGACTGTGCCGTTGAGGGATTTATAAGGTGTTTTGAATATAACGAGCCAACTCGGCTATCTTCTCTTCATTGCGTTTATAATAGGTCCATTGACCATTGCGAACAGACACGAGCAATCCAATAGCCACCATCGAAGTGAGATAGGCAGATGTAGTAGATTGAGACAAACCTACCTTTTTTTGAATTACGCTCATGCAAACGCCAAATTCATGAACCTCTGGTTCAATGTCTTCCAACTCAAAAAAATCATGCGGTGTTTTGAGCCATTTCAGTATTTGAATTCTATGCTCATTGGATAGCGCCTTAAATAAGTCTGTCATTTCTATATATCGAGAATTTACGATACAAAGAAAGCAAAAATAACAATACAGTATAGAAAAAGTATTGATTTTTTCTTTTCCAGAATTCTTACTCAATCCTAAGTTGTATTTTTTGTGTTTTTGTTTCTCTGCTCTTTAGCAACTCTTCCGATTTAAAGAACCATTGGCTATTCAAGAAATTTCGAAAAACTGATACTCTTTTTGATTGTTGTGTAGTTGTACAATTCCTCCATACATCTACAGTACGGATGCGACTAACTCCCAGTATATCCATCCGTCACTCACTAACAGTAATCACCCTGAGGTAACGAAGGGTCGCATCTCGCGCTCACACAATACTGTAGAGTAACTTGGTTAGGAGGATTAGAAAAATTAACCGATTAAGATAGGTCGCATCCGTCACTCACACTATACTATAGTACATATTGATACCTACATCCAAAATTTCAAAACTAAACAAGCGTTTGCTAAATAACGCTCAAGCTATTTTTAAAGAAAAACCCGCTAATCAAAAGCGGGTTTTTGTTTTTTATTTATACCCACGGACTGCACCCGAGGTTTTTGCTGAAGAGAACGAAGTTAAGGTCAAGTAGGCAAAAGTATTTCAACTCAAGCCTCTCACAGAACCGTACGTGAAACTCTCGTTTCATACGGCTCTTGTCATACAAATCATATCATTTTAAAAAGTTGCCAATGATAAAACAGTGTTGGATAGCAGATTCTGATAGCTTTTAACCAACGATGTGCTTTACTATAACTTCCTTTCATTGATTTAAACTTTTTCCTTACCCATTTTGCCAATCGGTTTTCTAAATTCCTAAATAATCGTTGTAACGTCCAAACTTTAAAATACCCATAATAACGCGCTATCCCTATTGTTTGAGGACGTAGTTTGGTAGCTATATCTTGTATAGTTATACTACTACGTCTATGAAACTTTAAGGCTGACCAATTTTGTATAATCCTTGTTTGTGACTTTTGACTAATTTCACAATCGAAACCCAAAAACATTCTACCTCCTTTAGTGGCTTTCGACCTTGGTTTGAACGTAAACCCTAGAAAATCAAATTTCTTAGGATAATCCTTTTGCCTTGCTCGATTATAAGCCTGACAATATACGATTTGTGTCTTTTGTTCATTTAGCTACAATCTACATTCTTTTAACCTGTTTCTTATAGCATGGAGGACTTCTATACTTTGAGATTCACTGTGACAATGTACAATGATATCATCGGCGTATCTCTCAAATCTTAGATGGGGATAGTTTTTCTCGAACCATGCATCAAAAGCATAATGCAAAAACAGATTAGCTAACAACGCACTTATTACTCCTCCTTATGGAATTCCTCGTCCGTTTTTGTCAAGCAAAGTTCCTCTTTGACCGGTTGAGCAAAGTAACTCCCTGAGCTCATTCTATTCCAAATTTTGTAAAGGTTACTTAATAAATCTTCTTGAAATTCTCTCAAGTTTTCTTCATCAACTCCTACACTGCCTTGGTTTGAGTTTACTTTTCGGTACGCTTCCTTTACCATCTTTTTGGTTATTGGAATTGGTTTTGATTCTGTTGTAAATAAATTAATCATCCTTAAATTTTGTTTAAGTTGTTAAAATATCAACAACTGTATGACTGTTGCCCTTCGCTCTACTCTCATTACAAAAGCTTCTTCACTACAACAACAACATCCGCCATCCTTGGGAACTTTGATAATGTAAGCCTTGTAGGTATTGCCTACTTGGCGGTTCTCTTGACATTTCACAAGGACTTCCTGAGTTCCTTATATGAGCCTGAATAAGAGTCATGCCTTCTCTATTGCGTTTGCCCTATAGCCTGTAAACAAGTGTCAGCTATAGTTATCACCCGTTCGCGGAAAAACAGGATTTTGACAAAATGTTCCGATATCTCACAACTTCTTCAAAGGTTCACTTGCGTTCATCTCTCTTATTCGCACCTGACTATTCTTGATAGCCTTTTCCTCTTGCCGTTCAATACCTTTCTATTACTTTCAAAGCACCGAGAGGTGGTGTGCAACCCTCGCTTGTACAACCATTGCGATAGACCTACTATCATCTCATATAAAGCATTGAACAACGTTTCTAACTTTTGTCCATTCACAGCACACTCCGCGCGATCGGGTGAAATCAATTTTCTTTACTTTTTAAAACATTTTTTCTCATCATCTCTGCTTGTAATACAGCATTAAAAGAATAGTCCTCAGAAAATATTTTATACACTTCTAATGCTTTTGGAGAATCAAGATATAAAAATTTACTTCCTTTAAATTCATAAAAACAAATAAACCCCTCTCCTTCTAAGTAATAACTATCTAATGTTACATCATAATCACTTTCCAAAAAATGATAGATTTGATACTCTACTTCATTAATTATATATTTCTTTTTTTCTATCAATTCTACTTCATTATGGAAACTCTTAGTTACACTACTATCTCTTAGTATTTTTACATTTTTTTCAAACGAATACAATAATTTTCGCCTCTTATTTTCCACTACATAAATTCCTTTTGCATCTAAAGCAAATTTAAATTTTTCACGAATTCCATTATCTCTTTTATATATTGATAATGAATCCCCTTCTAACAAAGCCTTGTATACTACATGCTTGTCTTTTATTGTATTTTTATTCCAAATATCCGCTGTAAAGTAATTATATTCAGTTACTACAACATTATCTTGTTTACATGAAAAAAAAGAAAAAATACACATCCTAAAAAAAAAAGTCTCATAGTTAAAATTATTTATAACTTCCTGCGAAATTCCACATCATTTTTTTCAATTGATTGCCACTATATTGCTTACCTGAACTCCACTTAGAATTCGCTGATTCAATACCTTTAAATCCTTTTGTATTAAACAATAAACTTGAAGCATCTGAACCAAATTGAGCTTGTGCATGACCTGCATGTTTAAGAGCATTTTTATAATGATTTAATATATGTGGATCAATGTTACTTTTATTAAAACTATAATCATCCAAATAATCTTTAGTACTATGATCACCATGCAAAAAAGTTTCATGAAAAATAGTTACAGTTCTGCCTATAATAGCTTTTACCATATCATTTTTATTACTAAGATTTCTAGTATCATAAGAATTACCATCAGATGAATCAACAATTGGATTACTATTAATAGTAAATAGAATTTCAGCTCTACTTTCTTGTATAGAACTAGAAGTATTCCCTCCAACATCTCTACCTAAATCTTTCGATTCAAAAACTATATCTATCCCTTTGCTATGATATTTCCCATCCTTATTAAAAGTATGTTCTCCAACAACATCTCCTTTTTTTGCATAATCACTTAAAAAGGCTTTTCCCTCTTCCGTTGATGCAAAAGTATTTAATGCTTGATTATTTACGAAGTTTTCTTTAATTGAATTACCTACAATTATCCCTTCTCCTATCATCCCCGTAGGATCCGTAAACATAATCGGATTATTAAACGTATACGCATAAGGGTTCCAACTTGGCATCTTCTCCGCCAACGGGTCCACACTCAACCACATCTACTCCTTCTTTTGCTCGCGCGAACTCAACCTTGGATTTACAAAACCAACTGTCCATATAAAAATAAGGTTTATTTCAATTGAAAAAAAAATAACTCACTTTTTTATAGCGGTTTGGCAGCGCAGCGAACAAACCGATGTAAAAAATGAGTCAACAACCGAAGGGCGTTAGCTTTTTAGACAAATTTTCTTAGATGATCCGAAGGAAAAACAGCCTTGAGCTAATGGCTGGACAAAAGGGAGTAGCGATAGCGGAGCCCTTGATGGCCAAAGCCGGCTGGAGAGAGGCAACGAACGACAGCCTGCGAGCCCCCTGCGAGTGGAGCAAGGGTGGAAGACCTAAAGCAGGCAGCGCAGTGGACTGCGAGGGCTTGCATATATACAAGAACAGCCCTGGCGGGATTTTTGATCTTTTGATAAATCGTGACAGGGCTGGGCGCAGGATACAAGGCATTCCTTAGTGTTAGCCAAAGCGAAGCGGAGGCAACTACAACTAAGCGCCGTAGCCCACAGCGACCCGCAGGCGAGCCAAATTATGCCCGGCGGTGGACGTGTTGCTGCTTTGTTTTATGGAGCGCAGCGCAAAAAAAACAAAGAGGCATAAACGGACAAAATAGCCGGGCGTGAGAAGGACGAAGCGAGCTGCAAGAGGAAGGACAACCTGCGTAGCGAAGCGGAGCACCCGTAGGGCTTCAAGGCTCTTTTTTTGCTCCTATTTTTATTTTTCAATTGAAAAAAAAGGGCCTTGAAGGGTTGGCCGACGCTTGCCGAGCTAGGACGACGAACTCCGCTTTTCCTGCTCTTCTTTCTTGGATAAATTTTTATTCTAAGAATACTTTACTGCAAGGGATGGTATTTGTTGACTGATGCTTGTAATTGTTCTAGTTCGCTTTGTTTGTAGGCTTGTGTACTGCTGCTGTGTTTGTGTCCGGAAAAGGCTTGAACCAAACGCAAGTTCCCGCCTGATTTTAGCAGCAAGGCTATTGCACTTTGACGGATTTTGATCGGTTGGATCCGATCGGCTTTACTCCTGCCTTCATTGAGTAATCGACTGATCCCCTGCCCTTGCAAGGTTTTGCCGTATTTGGAGATAATAAAGTGTGATGTTTTGGGCTTAAATTGCATTCGTTCAGATAAATAGCGAAGCAGTAACGCGATTTGAGTAGCTTGTAAAGGCAGGGTTCTTCCGTGGGTTTTACTGGTTTTAGCAATATAGATCTCTGCCTTGTCTAAGTCGATGTTCTCAAGACTTAACGCGCTGATTTCCTGTACTTGTAAGGCTTGGTTAATCAGCAAGCTAAGGATGACTTTATTGCGGGTTTCCAGGCGTTTGTCCTTGCATTGGTAGTTAGCCTGTAAAGCGTCTAATTCGGATTTGGTATACAGCTTTTCTGTAGCAATAGCACGGTTGACCGGATCTTTAAGGGTGAGTTTAACGCAAGGGTGATCTTCACGCTGACCGATATATTGCAGGTAACGGTAGTAGATCTTGATGGCAAAAAGGTGATTGCGAAGGGTTTTGGGATGGACGCCGCCCTTGCGAAGATAAGCGATGTACTGCAGGATTGATGCTAATTCAGCGGTTGCTGCTTGTCCGTTTTGATAGTCGGTATAGCGTTTAATCAAGTGGTGGATCCCCTTGGTTTTATAGTGGGTTTCAAGGTATTGAGCTAATGTCATCATTGTTCATCTTGGAGGGTTTTGAGTTGGCTTGAGTGAATATGGGTGTAGATTTCGGTAGTTTCTAATTGTTCATGTCCTAAAAACTCCCGCACTTGCTCCAGCTCCATCCCACTGGCTAAAAGATGGGTAGCGATGGAGTGACGAAGGCTGTGGATACTGATCTTCTCTAGCCTTTCGACAGGAATAGCAATGGCTTTAAGCAAGCGTTTAAGCAGTTGATTATACGTCCATGCTTGCATGCGCCTGCCTTTAGTATTGACAACCAAAGCCTGTACAGCAGCGGGTTCTTCAGCTAGATAAGCGACAAAATCAACTTGCATTTGCTGGGTAAAGGGGATGATGCGCCTTTTGTTGTTTTTACCCTTGGGAACTAAAAGTAAGTTTTCCTTCAGATACAGATCTTCTTTGTTCACCGCCACCAGTTCCGATACGCGAAGCCCACAGCCATATCCCAAGTGCAGGATGACGCTTTCTTTAATCGTTGCTTCTTTATAAAGTTGTTTGATTTCCCTTTGCGTTAAGATCTCGCGTACAAAATCGGTTTCCTCTTTGATGCTGGGCAGTTCCAGTTGAAGGGGACTGCTGATCTTTTTAAACTCAAATAAAAAAAGATAAAACAGTTCGATCGAGCGAATGTGGTGCAAGATACTACTGCTCTTGAGTTTACCACGACCTTTGATCTTATTGGGACGCTCTTGTAAATAAGTGTAATACGCTTTTACATCGCTTTGGGTTACCTCCATAAAATCCTTTTGGATAAAACCGATAAAATGACAGACATTCCAATAGCGGTTTCTCGAGGTTTCTTCTTGATATCCCTTGATCACCAAGTAATCGTAATATTGTTTGAGGGTAGTTGCTATCATAGGAACTAGGGGTATGACCGTTTTGCTTACTCTTCCTTTTCGTTTTTTGGGTCGCTAGACTAAGCACTACTGATTTACAACACGTTAAAAACTTTTTATTGACTTCTAGTGACCCACTAGCGAACCATTAGTGACCCAACAGTGGTTCATATTGTCGTTTGATCATCATACTTGCTTTAAATTTTCAATTTGATTCAAAAGATAATCCTTAATCTCCATTCGCAACTTCTGATGATTGTCCCAATAACAGATTTTATACTTGATCCCTTTGTTGGCATAACCTCCTGTTTGCTTGAGGTATTCTAGTTCTAAAAGACTGTTAATGTACCGCTGCACTTGGGTCTTGGACAGCCCGAACTCTTGGCGGATTTCACGCTGTAAAAAATCTTGGTTTTCATTCTTAACGTGCTTCTTCAACCGTTCAAAAAACTGTCTCAAACTTCCATCGAGTTCATCGACTTTTAAGACGATACTTTCAAACAAGATTTCGGTAGCTTGCTCTATATCTTCAATCTCAGTGAGTAACTGATTGTCTTTGGTTAACTTTCTATTATACTGATTTAAAAAAGTAACTTGTTTAATAACCGCTTGGTACATCTCGTTTAACCGTCTAATCTTATGCACTTTTTCGGGTAATTGTAACTTGGTTGCATACGGATTAATCACTTCGTAAACCTTTAGATTACGTACAATTTGCTGGATAAACCCAATTGCTTTCTGACTTTGGTCGGCGTTGATCTCGCCTGCATTTCTGCGATTCTGATAGTCGATGATCCGCTGGGTTTGCGCATTGCTCTCATCTACTGCAATCAAAAAACTCCGACTCATATTGTCTTCATAGGTTTCTACTTTGGTAGTAATGCTTATTGTTTGCATCGCTGATGCTACTTCTAAAATACAAACTCACAATAGCATTTTCCTTGTTTTTCAGGGCAAAGACGATACACCACTTGCCAAAAATTCCATACGCTTTCTCTCCTGTTCGACTCACCTGCCCTTTGTCTAGCAGTAATCCTCTTTCCACACACTGCGCAATCAGCTGCTCATCACGCCTTGTCCCATGGTGGAACTGCCCCGCATTGTAACCCACTTCGATTTTCTTGTAATCTAAGCCCCGTTGTTGTAAGTAATCTTTGGCTGATTTGGAGTTGTGAACCGCATTTTTAAAATATTGGTACATACCGCCCAAAAAGTTTGTACTAGGTAATACCCTACTTTGTTCTTCTGTTTGAACTCCTAGTATTTCTTTGGCTTTAGCAATAGCTTCGGATTTGCTGCTGTTCTCCTGGTGCATCACAAAATCAATCACATCCATACTCTTCCCATGGGTTTTGCAGTTAGAACTAAAGCAATAAGCTGTTTGCGTTTTGTAGTACACCTGCATGCTCGGGCTTTTATCCTCGTGAAAAGGACAGCACAACCGACTGTGCTTGTCGGGCTTCAACCCGTAGTAATGCAACACAGCTGCCATGGTCAGCTGTTGTTTGATCTCGCTTATTTCCATAACTTACAGTAGTTTAAAATATTTGTTGCTAATTTCACCACTACAAACCTAAAAATAAGTTTACAAATAAGCAACTTAAAAGTTTATATATTTTCCATATATTGTAATTAGTTTGTTTATTTTCTATTTTTACACTTTAAACTCTATTTTTACACTATGGATTTAGCAGACAATATTAAAGTAATCAGAGAAAAACAAGGGCTTTTACAAAAAGAAGTGGCCTTGCATATTGGCGTAGATAAATCTACATATAGTAAAATTGAAAAAGGATCGCGTGATGTAACTGTCGCAGAACTGCAAAAGCTTTCCAAGCTCTTTAATTTATCTACTGATGAAATTTTAAATTACGATGAAAATATCCTGCCTAAAGAAGTAGTAATTGAAGATAAAACCACTGCGGAACAAATTCAACTGATCCAACAATTAGAAGAAGAGGATAAGCAAACCATCTTTAAAATTATTGATAAAATGCTTACCAACAAGAAGTTTAAAGACTTCTTCAATAAAAATATAGCTACTCTCTAATTTTTTTAACTAAAATTTAACTATGCGCCATATGTGATACATTTGTTACTTTTATGGTACTTAATAAAAAGAGTAAAACCACAAAAATTACAAGCTATTTTATAAACAAAACCCGCTAATCTTTCGACTAGCGGGTTTTTCTTCTTTTTTAATTGATGCGCACGGATTGTACCCGAGGTTTTAGCCGAATCGAACGAAGTCAAATCCGCGCGATTGTTTTTTTTTGTATATCAAAAACTACAACATTTTTATATTATAATATTTTATCATATTAAAATCTCCTGATTTCAATGCTTTATAAAAACTTTCTTTATCTTCAAAAAGTTTTTCAATTTCATAAGGATCATGTATCATTCCATAAACAGCTCCATTTTGATCCATTGAAAGGTAATTTCCATCTCCTAAATCTTTAATTACATAAAATTCCCCCTCATCAACATTTATCTTAAACGTAATATCGATATCTAATTGACGTAGAACATCGTTATCAACATTACCCATTATTTTTTTTAAATGATCTTTATCTATATTAACATAAGGTACTTCTCTTAAATATTCAACATTTATGTTTTCTAAATCAAACAAAACTTCTTTAAAATCTCCTTCTATTCTGTAACCTATCAAAATACCATCATATAAATCAAGCGCCATTACATTATAACTTTGATCAAGTAAATTACAAATTTTTATACCTATAAGTTGATAATTAATCTCTTTCTTTATATACAATTTAGAAAGCTCTAAATCGACAATCATACGCTTCCATCCATGTCCCAAAAGTTCATTTGGTACAATATCTAATATGAATTTTGGAGTAATTTGATTATTCAAAAACGAATATTTTAAAGGTAGTTTTTTGACTACAGCCTTTAATAATTCAAATTCCCAACTTTGCATATTATTTTTTCTCTTTTTTTTAAATATATTAAACATTAGTATCCAAAAGTATTTCCATTTTTAATTTCTTGTTTTATCTCTTTAGGTAAGAATCTAAACCTATATGAATCATGTATTGAATGCTGTATTGAATTAAGCGGCTGTAAATTCAATCTATTATTTTTCAACCAATTAGGAGCCCAAGTAGCTCTCTGAGGAATAAAACGATGATGGAGTTCTTCATAAACCTTAAATACATTACCATTAGACATCCTTATTGGTTGATATATCGGCTTTGTTCGTGTTGCCCAATATGTCGCCTTATACTGAGAAAACGTTTTACCTTCCCAATGAATTGACTTCGGGGTTCTACTCTGACTAGGAGTTCCTGCAGACCCCATATCACCTCCAAAATTATTAATCTTATCTAACCACAATGAATGTGCTGCATATGCTGTCCAATCCTTAGAACCATCCGACCTTGTAGAAGCATCCATAGCTTGACTATGTGTATTCATAACTTGAGTACCTCCTCCTATATCTGAAATAGCTTGAGTTAAACTATTTGATTGTCCTGTCTGATTTGGAGTTCCTTCATCTTCTAAATATCCTTGAAATTCTGGAGAACCTACACTAACCTTTGCTTTAGGCGCACTAGAAAAAAAAGATTTAAATGAACTCCACGCTCTCGAAAACCAACTATCTTTTTCTCCTGTTCCTTCCGCACTCATCCCCGTAGGATCCACCAAATTAATCGGGTTATTGTGTACATAATGGTACGGATTCCATCCTGGGAACTGTTCCGCCAACGGATCCACATTCATCCATCGACCAATCGCAGCATCATAGTTCCTTGCTCCGTAATCATACAAGTTCAATCCCAGCTCCTCTTGATTTTCTTTTCCATTATACTGATACTTATAATTCGCACCTATGGTATTATTCTTCTCATTATACCCTTGATGCGCTAATCCAAAGGGATAGTAATTCGTTTCTTCAATGATCTCACCAATGTCTATCTTGTCGTTTTTATTCGAATCAGAATAACTTAGGCGAACATTACCAAGGTGATCGCGGTATTGATACACATAGTTTTGTGTTTCTGCATTGAAATATCCTTCTGCGGTCGGGAAGAAACTCAATACTCCATCTACGTATTGGAAACCATCTACATAGTCCGTTACCACGACGCTACTGCCTTGGGTGACTTTCTTCTGCACTTTTTCTCCTGTGGCTGTATAAAGATAAGTAATTTTTCCGGCTGCAAAAACAACTTCGGTTGGTAAATTCAAATGGTTGTACTTCATCGAAGTAATTCCCTTGTTGCGGTCTACTTTTAGGTTACCAAAACTATCGTAATCATAGTGTTTAGCAGCTGTACTCCCCTGTTTGAATCCATCGGTATTGTTAGAGGCATCCTCTACTTTTTGTAGGATATTTCCATCATAACTATAAGTCAGCTGATCTAAATCCAAGGCAATAGCGGTATTTACACTGCGTCCTTTGCGGTTTAAGGAGGTAATATTTCCATTGACATCGTAGTTCATGCGCTCATCATACAAACCTATAAGGGGCGTAGTTCCCTCTGGTTCTTGATAAATTCCAGCTTTTAGACGACTTAACTTATCATATCCATAACTATAGCGACGCAATACATTGTCTTGTGCTGTTTTCCAGCTTTGTTCAACGATGTTTCCATTATACAGCTTCTTGACTTCACCTATCCCTTCACTATCCAAGGTATTGTAGTTTAGCTTCATCGCAAACAGAGCTTTCTTGCCAAAATCACCCGCTTCTAAATTACCCGTACTATTTACTTGGGTTAGCCAACCTCTAATATTGTATCTATAGTTGATCTCTTGTAAAAAGGAAGAACGAATAGTACTACTAAAATCTTTTATAACAGGTAAATCAATTGAGGCAGCAGGTCTAATTACGGGATCTGTTACTAGCATTGTACGCTCTCGACCACCTATCCGCTTTTGTTTGACACCCCTCTTATTGTTAAAAAAAATAAATCATCTCATTTCGGAAACAAATGAAGGGTAACTCATGTGCTTTTTTTAAGACAAAGACATAAGCCCTTTTAGATATATAGTGTGGAGTAACGAATGCTATTAAGTAACGTAAAGCTTCTAATTCAGTTGTTCATTTTCTCTCTTATGAAAGGATGTAGGTAAATGCCCCTACTTCCATAAAAAAAGACCTCCTTTCGGAAGTCTTTCTCTTACTTTTTTAATGAAGCCATATCGATAACAAATCGATACTTGACATCCCCTTTCAATAGGCGATCATAAGCTTGGTTAATCTCTTGCATTTGAATCATTTCAATATCAGAGGTGATCTTGTGTTTTCCACAGAAATCTAGCATCTCTTGTGTTTGTGCAATACCGCCAATTAAAGAACCGGAGAAGCTAATTCGATTCATAATCAAGCTAAATGCCGCAACAGGCAGTGGATGTTCTGGTGCCCCTACCAATGTTAGTTTACCATCTCTCTTCAGTAGGTTGATGTACGCATTGATATCGTGTTGGGCAGACACGCAATCCAAGATAAAGTGCAACGTATGTGCGTTGGCTTTCATTTGTTCTTTGTCTGTCGATAAAATAACCTCATCTGCACCTAAGCGTTTAGCGTCTTCCACTTTCGATTGTGAAGTTGTAATGACAACCACTTTTGCTCCCATGGCTTTGGCAATTTTAACTGCCATATGCCCTAATCCTCCAATTCCTACAATCCCCACTTTTTGTCCAGGACCTACATTCGCATGTCTCAAAGGTGAAAAAGTAGTAATTCCTGCACAAAGTAAAGGAGCGGTTGCTGCTAAATCTAAATTCGTCGGAACGCGCAAAACGAAATCTTCGTCTACAACAACAGCTTCTGAATACCCGCCAAAGGTTTGTTGGTTTAAATGCACATCTGGACTGTTATAAGTCCCGATATTGCCATTTTCACAATATTGTTCTACGCCTTCTTTACAACTATCACAAGTACGACAACTATCGACCATACAACCTACACCAACTAAATCACCTACTTTGAACTTGGTTACTGCCGATCCCACTTGAGTTACGCGTCCGACAATTTCGTGTCCGGGTACATTGGGATATTGCGTACCTCCCCATTCATTACGCGCTGTATGTAAATCGGAATGACATACGCCACAATATAAAATATCAATGGCTACGTCTTTCGCTGTTACCGCACGGCGGCTGATATTCATCTGTTTTAAATCTGCTTCTGGTGCTTCTGTTCCAAAAGCTTTTACCTGAGTTGTTTCCATTTTCATTATTTTTTTATTTAAATCAATCGTTTGATGTATTGCAAAATTAGTAGCTATCGGGTTTATTTTCTTTACTGTACAGCTCAAAACCCTTTGCTCTACGGCTCAATTTACGCCAATTTCAGAAGGTGATATTCCGTATTCCTTTTTGAATGCTGTAGAAAAATGAGAGGGATTTTTAAATCCAACTTCCCAATACACATCTTGTACCTTCGCTCGTTCCTCTTTTAATTTGATATAAGCGGCCTCTAATCGCTTCTTAATCATCCATTTTTGAGGCGTAAGCGTACTAATCTTTTTAAAATCTCGCTTAAACGTCGCTAAACTTCGTCCTGTATACGTCGCGATTTGTTCAATCGTCAAATCATCTTTGTAATGCTCATTGAGAAAATCGAGAATATCAATTTTCCAAGGTTCTGTAAAATCAAAAAGCAACGGATAAAATACCGTTGCATTATTTAATAGTGCATAAATTCCCTCCAACAATTTAAGGTCGATTACTTCCTTACTCGGTTGAATATTTTGATCAAAATAAGGCGTAAGTGATTCAAATAGACTGGTAATATCGGCTCGTTGCTCAATGGTAAAAACACTTTTATCTGAAATCGATACATGTTGAGGCAAGTGAGTCTTATCTAATTTACTGTAAAACTCTCGTAATACATTGCGGTTAAAAGTCAATGATATACCTTTATAGTGTTCATTTCCAACACTATTTTTATACATGGTCAACTGATGATTGCGTCGAATAAATACACATTGACCTGCTTTTACTTTCGTTCGCTTATTTCTATCTTCGATAATTTGTTCTCCTGAATACACGTAAACCAAAACATGTTCAGGAGTTGCGTGAATGCATTTCTCACTATAGTCAGAATAACAAGAAAGAAAAATCCCTGAATAATTAAGGGTTTTAAAGGTAGTAGATGCCATGGTACATTTTCTTTTTTACTTCCTATAAATGTACAAAAAGGAAAGGGTTTTCTTTTACTGTAAAGCTCATTTTTCTTTTCTCAAAAGCTCATTTACCCGATTATCTTGGTTTGGTAAAGGGCATCAATTTCCAGAACAGTACCATTATTTGCTCTAGTAAAAAGAAATACTGTTATTAGTCGGGTATACTGCCTTTGTTTGTGTAGCAACGCCCCCTTACAAATGCTTCTGATTTTTTCTATATTGAGGTCAACTTCCAAGCGGATTTGCATCTCGATATGGAAACTTTTTCTGCATTGTACTCGAAGCATACGGATAATTTTCAGGTATTCTTAGGGGAATACGATCGCGTATTTAGCTACTAAAATAAAAGGTACAAGCAAGAGAGCTGGAAAATGTACAAACGCATCACGTTAGGACAATCTCTTACTCGTACCTTCATTAGATAGATATAAAATCAGAGTCTATGGAGTACACCCCTATCAAAAAGATAAAAATTGATTGGCTCTCTTTTTTAAATCTTTACTTGGTATAGCTCTTTCATCTGTGATTCCCATTTGCGCATAAAAATTGCGAATCAAATTTTCATCGTATACGCCCTTGCCCTTTAGGATGGCATCGAGCAAACTTAATCGAGCTTTCACGGCATTGGCGGCATATAGGATCGAACGCGCTTTATCTATATCATAATTGCTATAGTCACGGGATAAATAAACTTGAAAAGGTTGTGGGGTCAGTTTACTTAGATTATCTGCCATATACTGCTTTACAAAAGCGGAGGTAGCAATAATTTTACTGTAAGTAACAAAATCAAACTCACCTGGATCTGGCAACATGCTCAGCATGCCTGAGTCATTAAACCCAATGGTGTTAATGCGATACTCTACTTTGGCTAAACCCAATTCTGCCGAAGCTGCAATGGCGCCAAATTTAAATTGAGTATCCCCTTTAAAATCACTGACATTGAGTATGATTCTCAACCCCGCCCCCCAACGCGTTCCATAAATCTTACCTGCGATAGGAGTGGATGTAATTTTATCTGTAAATAACATCACTTCATAACAAAAACAATACGAATTAAATACCACCGATGCAGTACTGGTTAAAATACCTAATTCTGCTGCTAGGTTTACACTAATCGATCGTTGTAATACTTCAGACTGTGAAAACAATTGGTCTCCACTAGACAACTCTACTGGTTTTAAACTCTCTTGCGTTTCATCCGCTATTTTTAGAGCATAAAACCCTCCTTGTTCATCCAAGACCGGACTGACAGGGAACCATTCTAAATTTGCCATGGTTACACTTTTTAATTCATGATTTCCCTACTTTTTAAAGTGAAAGTTGACCTCCTCAAATAATTAGCCTGATCCATACAGTATCAAACACCAGCTTGCACCTTCGCTTTAACGTATCGCTGGGGCGTCCTGTATCCAGCTGTTCTTATCAAAAAAACAGCGTCTTTTCAATCAAGAAAAACAAAAACGACTATATCGCTTTTAACTTGCAGTAGGAAGAAGTTTTATTCTACAACTAAGGGGAGTTCTGTACTTAGTCAAGCATACCCTGTACAAAAGTATATGCACCGTCCAATCGATTTTTAAAAGATATCTTTTTTACCTTTAAAATAGAGGTAGAAACCACACCTTGTATAACTTCTTAAGTCCTACCTCTATTTCTATTTAGTGATACTTCAAAGATAAGTGCATTATTTGAATAATCCTTGCTTTATTTCAGTCAAAAAACAAACACAACAACCCTTAATTAACTGAAAATCAAAGATTAATATTGAAAATAAAAAAACACCAACCTAATTTAAGTGGTGTTTTGAGCTAGGTGTTGCATAGGGAGAAATGCCCCGCTACCTTCACTTTATTTTTTGACCTCCACAGGCGCTTCGGATGTACGACTCACATCCGGTACTCCAATTACTCTGAAATTTTAGTTGGTACAACCTGCTCTTCTCTTCCTGATAGGTGAATCTAAATTGTGAATAATAATTACTTCTTCAACGTCACCTAAATCTTCTTCTAAAGTAATGGTATAAAAGTCCTTTTCTTTTTCCAACTTAATTTCTTGGGTGTGGAACCCTATATAAGCAAACACAATAGAATCACTTTTTTTATTCTGTAGTTTCAATTCAAATACGCCATTGACATTTGAACCAACACCATTTTCTGTTCCTTTTTCTAAAACAGCAGCCCCTGGTAATGGAAGCCCATCTCCCTTAGCCAATACAACTCCTTTAATTTTTCTCGGCCCTGCCAAAACATGCAAGCTGCACAGCAGCACAAAACAGTACAATAAAACGTTTCTCATTTCTTTACTTTGTTAGGTGTATACAACTAATGTAGTAAATAAAAGATTGCGTATTTAAAAATATTTTATTCTTATGAGATATAACATCCGTTGTCTTTTACCCCCCAAACTCTTTTATATCAAGAATCAGCGGGCACTAATCCCAAGATATAGCAGTAAAAAAGGCATCCTCCATTACGGTTGTAAAACAACAAGTAATACGCTATTTATTCAGGTTAAATGCACCCTATGAGAGCATCTCATCATTCATAATATTTAGTTAATATTCGTGTAAGAAATCCCTAAAAAGGTTCCTTTTTTATTTGATTTATTTTCTTCTGAGCTGTTAATATTCGTATAGTAAACCAAGTTCCTTTTTATCTCCTTTTTCGAACTAAAAAATGGTCTAAATCTTGTAGTGTGTCGCTGCAATGGAATGAGCTACGTCGCAATGCTTTTATCCTTGTACATCTTGGTTTCATCCTTATTCTTTGACGAAAGAACTAGTGCAGACTACTATTGTACCCCCCTTTCTTAACACATAAGAAAACTAGAATTATTAACTCCTTTATTCCAAAACATGAATAAGTATATTGCAACTGATGCGATCCAACCCCGGTCCTTTACATTTTTGCTTCCCTTCGCCTTGCTACTCAAGATTTACTTTTTCTTGTATCTCTTTGATGCACTGTCCATATTTGGGTATGTACACATCCAAAAAAAGTGGTTTTACTTTATCAACCATTACGTTGATCAGCATCCCCAACTTATATTCAATTTAACGCAATTCGGCGATGCTTTAATTTTCCTCTCTTTTCTCACCCTTCTCATTATGTATGCTCCGAAGATATGGGAATCCATTCTTACGGGATCTTTAATCTCAATGGCATTTGCGGTTTTGTTCAAAGAAGCGTTTGCCATTCCTAGACCAGCAAGGGCTTTTGACTATACCACCTTCAATATTATTGGTGAAAAACTATCCGGATCCACGAGCTTTCCCTCTGGGCATTCGATTACCCTATTTACCATTTTAACTATTTTAATGTTTGCCTTTGCTCCAAAAAAGAGAAGTTATAAGATTTCTTATTTTATTGCAATGGTTAGTTTAGGCTTGCTCTTTGCCTTTACACGTGTGGCTGTTGGGGCTCATTACCCTTTAGATGTACTTGTCGGTTGTGTATTAGGTTATATTTCAGGGTTATTGGGCATCTGTATTACCCAAAAATACAACTTATGGCCTTGGATTCACAACAGAAAATACTACCCTGCATTTCTCGTTTTATTCCTATCTTGTAGTGTGGTGTTACTTGTGCGCATCTTTCAAGAAAACCTGTTTATTTACTATTGTGCTTTACTCAGTTTATGCTACTCCTCTTACAAAATTGCTAAAGCCTATGTTCAAAAGAAATCATAAAACTAGTCTTGTTGCCCTTTGGATGAGTTTATTAAACACCATTTTGTATCACCTTCCTTTTTTCAATTTTGTATTTAAACATTTGGAAACGGGTACACTGCGTCAGCTGCCTTTTTCTTTTAGTTTGCTATTGACGATGATCACGGCTAACTTTTTTACTTTTTACCTCTTGTTCTCCCTCTCTCGTCGAGGGGGTAAAGTGCTCCTGTCTCTCTTCTTTACCATCAATGCCATTGCTGTTTATTTTATTCATACCTATGGCGTTATTATCGATGAGAGTATGATGGGTAATATTCTCAATACCAATACAGAAGAATCCAGTAGCTTTTTTTCCTTGAAATTGGTGGTCTACTTCTTGTTGTTGGGCGCTTTACCTTGTATGCTGCTCTGGCGAATTTCCATTGAACGCGAAACGCGAAAAACCTTTTTTATTCGACTGGGTTTGGCCTTGGGACTCCTGTTGGGTCTATTTGCCCTCAATGCCAACCAGCTGCTTTGGATTGACAAGCACTCCAAACAATTAGGAGGACTAGCCATGCCTTGGTCCTATACCGTCAATACGGCACTTTTTTATATTCATCAAGCGCAAAAAAACAAAAAAGAAATACGCTTACCTGATGCCACAAGTACAAATGAGGAAAAATCCATCGTGGTATTAGTCATTGGGGAATCCGCAAGAAGACAGAACTTTTCTTTATATGGGTATGAGAAAAACACCAACCCACTGCTCGCTCAAACAAAAAACGTCTATCCCTTCAAAGCGAACTCTTCTGCTACCTATACTACAGCGGGTGTAAAGAGTATTTTGGAACACAAAGACAGTTCAGATTTATATGAAATATTACCCAATTACCTCTATCGAAACCAGGTAGAAGTCATTTGGAAGACAACGAATTGGGGAGAACCTCCTGTTCACATCGCTCATTACCAAAGTAAGGAGGACTTAAGAAAGCTATGTGACAGCGGTACTTGTGGGTATGACGAAATCCTCTTAACTAACCTCAAAGAGGATATTTTAGCGAGTACTAAAAACAAAATCTTGGTTGTGCTGCATACCAGTACGAGTCACGGCCCAACGTATAACACCAAATACCCTCCTGCTTTTGAAGTATTCACTCCTGTTTGCACCAGTGTAGATCTATCCAATTGTACACAAGAGTCACTCATCAACGCCTATGACAATACCATTGTATATACGGATTATCTCTTGCATCGCGTCATCGAAGACCTCAAGACCTTAACGGACTTCAAAAGCACCTTGTTATTCGTTTCCGATCACGGCGAGTCCCTAGGGGAGAAAAACTTGTATATGCATGGATTACCGATGCGCATTGCTCCAAAAGAACAATATGAAATTCCATTTATTGTATGGGTATCGGACGATAATACAAAACTAAAACCCAATACTTTGTTATCTCAACATCACGTCTTTCACAGTGTGCTCCATTTCTTAGGTATAACAAGTTCCATCTATGACGAAAAGATGAGCATTTTTGAAAACGAATAGACTTCTGCTCTGTCCGTTTACACTAGTAATCAACAAGTATAAACCATTGGTCAAAGAAGCTTGTCTCCATGCTAAAACTACAAGTTATTTGCCGAAATAATTCAAAATTTTCAACATGAAAGCAACCCTATTTAGCTTAGGTATGCTCCTAGCAGTAAACAGTATCAATGCACAAAGCTCTTTTCAATTAGGGGTAAAAGTAAGTTCCAATCACGCGAATATAGCAGGAAATTTAAACAACCTAAGTAAATCCTCTGCTTTGGGATTTTCGGGCGGAATTACCACACAGTATCACTTTGATCGCCTTTTTGTTCAAGCCGATCTTTTGTACAGCGAATCGAAATCCAACCAGGTACAATTGGGATTGAGCTATTACTTCTTGTAAATTCAAGCACAAAAAAGCATAGAAGAACTATTTCCTCTATGCTTTTTTTTATAAATCCTATTCCATTACTTCCAATCGTCAAATTACAGCAACCAGTGGTCAAAAAAGTACACAAGCAATCCAATGAATGTCATTTCTTTACCTTTGCAGTATACAAAACACATCTATGACTACTCCTATTCACAAACATAAGCGGCTGTTCTTTATTGTTTTCTGGTCTATCCTAACCTTTTCGCTATGGCCCTATGTGTACCTCAGCGACCATCCCTTTTACTATTGGATGTTGTACACGGCTTTTGTGATGGCCTCTTTTATTGGTATTTCTCATTATCTCAGTGATATTGTGTTGCCTAAAGCCTTAAAAGAAGGACGAATGAAACACTTTCTCCTTCAATTCTTTCTTGGCGTTATGGTGCTCAATATTTTAGTCTCGCTCTGCTTTACTCTATTTCCTTATTTTATTGGAGATGAACAAGTATTGGTTCGATCTGATGTACAAACCTGGAAAGAATTGTTTATCTCTAAATTGTTCAATTCCATTCCTTCAGCCATGGCAATTGTCACTACAACTTGTGGAATTCGATTCTATGAGGAACACCATAAGATTGAACAACTAAACGCCAAGCTAAAACAAGAACATTTAGAAGCTCAAATTAAATTGTTACAAGATCAGATCAACCCTCATTTGATGTTTAACGTACTCAATCACATTCACATCCTCATGCAATCCAACGTTGAATTAGCCTCAACGGTATTGCTTAAGTTCTCGGATATCTTGCGCTATCAACTGTATGAATGCAATCAGAAATTCGTTTTCCTCTACCAGGAAATTCAATACTTACAAGATTTAGTAGCCATAGAAGAAATTCGCTGGCAAGAAGAACTAGAGGTAGTATGTACTTGGAAAATTGAAACCAAACAACTGCGAATTGCCCCTTTACTTTTAGTACCGCTCGTTGAGAACGCCTTTAAACACGTTTCTCGATTACCCCATCAACAGGGGTATGTACACATTCAATGCCAAGAGGAAAAGGGAAAACTGACCTTAGCCATTGAAAATTCGTATAACGACACCTACAAAAGAGAAAAACAACAAGGAGGCATTGGCTTACTCAACATTACCGAGCGATTGAACATGCAGTATCCCAACGCGCATTCCTTTCAAATGACACAAAAAGAAGATACCTTTACTGTAGTACTCCAAATCGATTTACACCATGCAATTAACCACAGCTAAAACGCCCCTTCCACTCAAATGTCTCGTCATAGACGATGAACCTTTAGCGCGAAGAGCCATCGTGGATTTCATCGCACAAGTGGATTTCTTAATCGCACAAGCTTCTTGTGGTTCTGCCCTTGAGGCACAAGAGTTAATGCGTAAAGACAACTATGATCTGCTCTTCTTGGATATTAATATGCCCTATCTCTCGGGAATTGATTTTTTAGAATCCATCAACCAACCGCCTATGGTTATTTTTACCACGGCCTATTCCGAACACGCCCTAGAGGGCTATCGCTTGCAGATTGTGGATTACCTACTCAAACCCATTACTTTTAAACGCTTCTTCCAAGCGGCCCTAAAAGCTAAAGAATGGCATGATCTCAAACATCAAAATAAAGAAGAAATAGGTCTATCTGATGGTTCGATGTACATCAAACACGAGGATAGTTTTGTCAAAATACAGTGGACCTCCATTCGCTACATTGAGGGAATGCAGAATTACGTGAAGATTCACACGGCAGATAAAAATTACATCATCCATCAAACCATGATTGCTATTGAGGATCTTCTGCCTAAGGATCACTTCTTTCGAATACACAAATCCTACTTAATTAACGTGAATCACATGAGTTCTATCTCAGGAAATAAAGTACTGATTCACGGGGTACAGCTGCCCATTGCCCGATTGCGCAAAGAAGCACTATTGAATGATATTATCTATAAAAACTTATTGAGTAAATAGCAAAAGAGGCACATGTGCCTCTTTTGCTATTTACTTCAATTCTCTCGTTAAGGGGCGAATAGCCATTCGCCCCTACAGGGCCCAGCGCAATTTAACAGCGCCATAAAACGTACTGGTAAATCGCGGATCAGCCTCTTTTTTCTCTTTGAATATATTTTTGATTTTGCGCTCATTATACGAAAAAGAACGCACAAGCGAACTACCTGCCGTTAGAGATAAAGTCAGGTGCTCATTCAATTTAAACTCCGGTCGGAGTCCCGCAACAATTTGTTGAAACCCCAACAACATATTCTTGTCGTCTTTTTTAATTACGGCGGTCATCCCTTGCAAATCGGCTGCTAGTTTTACGTCTGTCATTTCGTTGACTTTATATCCCAATTCCACCCCTTGTGGGAAGGCTACATGCACGTAAAAATCACCCTGGGTCTCCCAATTAAAATAAATTCCTGGTAATACCATGGGAACTCCAAAACTATTGGTCAGCACAGGTCCAACCCCTAAAGCTACTTTATCATTGAAATGCTTAATAAAAAAAACACCTCCTTGGGCCAAAATAGCTTCGCTATTGATTACCTCCATATCCGTGTATACCCCAACGGTGGCCATAACTAACATCGACCAGGAATCACTAATCGAACGAAAGTGTTTCAACCCCACCTGCGCATTCAACAATTCAGTCGGAAACAGCTCTTCTTCATACAACTTATGTTCCATTTGTGCATAAGCTCCTTGAGCAACAATAGACCAAATACGGGGTTTATTTCGCTTATCCATCGTTAAGGATAACGGAATCTCCACGTTGACCTCTACCCTTCTAAAATCGGTCTTTGAAGGTGTTTTTACACTATCTATTGGCCTTACATAGTTGGAAAAAGGCACATAATCCACCTTAAATTCTCCTCTTATTTTTTCTTGAGACCACATGGTTACCATCCCCAGTAGGAAAGCACAACAAACTAAAACTAAACGTATCTTCATTCTTTTGATTTTGGTGCAAAGCAATTCCTAATTCCTCAAGAAACCGCATCTCTTTGACCACTGGTCTACTTATTTTGATGAATGACACCTTTCATTCGATTTTCTTTCGCAACAAACAAAAAACGAGGTATCCAACTACTACACAGATACGTTATCTTTGTATGCGATAATGCTCGCGTTAATTATATCCTTTTTAAACCCATCCTATGCAAACCTTTATTTCTCTACTTCGAGGCATTAATGTAAGTGGTAAAAACACAATTAAAATGGAGGTTTTGAAACAGCTCGCCTCGAATTTAAACTTCACTCAAGTCCAAACCTATATTCAAAGTGGAAATCTCCTCTTTCAGTCCGAGGAGCTAGATGAGAAACACCTTTCCAATCGCATACAACATGCCATCAAAGCAGAACTAGGCCTAGTTGTACCAGTACTTACCCTATCTGCAACAACATTTGAATCGATCGTCAACCAATGCCCCTTTACACAAGCCGAAGAACAAGCACAACTGTACATTAGCTTTTTTGATTCAATACCAACGACTCCAAACAACGCTCAAATTCTCGAAAAAGTAACACCCGAAGAACGTTTGGCTTTTTCGGATTCCGCTGCTTATTTAGTCGCTACTCAAGGCTATGGCCGCACTAAAATAACCAATGCCCTTTTTGAACAAAAACTGGACCTTATTGCAACGACGCGCAACTACAAAACTTGCATCAAACTAATTGAACTAGCGCATACCATGCAATAGTTTCCTGTTCATCGAGCGGATTCTTTTATTTCGTACAAACCGATTTTAGCGGGTAATATTGCTTATATTTGGACTACCTATAACTAATTTATAAACCCCAATAAATAGTCCATATGAAAAGGCTTTGGAAATTAGAAATTCGCTTAGATCCTTCTTCTGATCAATCACTCTACTTGCAAATAGCAGATGCTATAATTATGGCTATTCAACAAGGGAGATTGCAAAAGGGAGATATTTTACCCAGTACACGTACTTTGGCGGAAATGCTAAAGGTCAATCGCAATACCCTTGTCAAGGCATTGAGTGTTCTATTGGATGAAGAGTGGTTAGAATCCGTCGAGCGAAAAGGTATTTTCATTGCCCAAGCCATTCCTCAATCCAAACCAATCAGGCGTCAATCTCCCATGATAGGCGGTACAATAGCAGAGGTACAACCACCCTTACCTCTTGTTTTTGACAATGGATATCCCGATAGTAAAATTGTACCTGTCAAAGAGTTAGCACGTGCCTATCGGCAAATTTTCAATCGCAATGCAAAATGGCAAATGATGGGCTATGGCGATGCTTTAGGAGATAAGCGATTCATTCAACACATTGCCCATATGCTCAACCACCAAAGGGGGATGCATGTCAAAGAGGATTGCGTCTGCATTACGCGTGGGGGGCAAATGGCGATCTATTTGGTAGCCCAATGTTTGCTTCAAAAAGGGGATGCTATATTAGTGGAAAACCCAGGCTATCAATCGGCTTGGCATGCCTTTGAACATGCTGGTGCCACGCTAATTCCCATTCCAGTAGATGCGGAGGGAATCTGCGTAGCCACGATGAGACAACAGCTCCAACAGAACCCATCCATTAAAGCGGTTTACCTTACGCCCCACCATCAATTTCCAACCACGGTAACACTTAGTTTACAGCGACGCTTAGCACTTGTTCAGCTCGCTAATGAATACAATATTACCGTCATTGAAGATGATTATGACAACGAATTCCATTATACCTACCGTCCTGTATTGCCTTTGTGCAGCTATGCAGAACTCGAAAACTACGTGTATATTGGCACGCTGAGCAAAGTTGTTGCACCAGCACTTCGCGTGGGTTTCTTGGTTACCAGTCACAACAGCTTAATTGACAAGATTAGCCAGCTGAGAAAAATTATTGATATTCAAGGAGATCGCATCATGGAACAAGCCGTCCTCCAATTAATTGAAGACGGCCTGATAAAGAAACATATTAAAAAAGCGACAAGTTTATATAAGGAGAAAAGAGATTTCACTCAGGCCTTGATTCAGCAGTACTTAACTGATAATGTAACCTTTACCATTCCAGATGGTGGGTTAGCCTTTTGGATAAAACCCAACTACGCCGTAGATTATGCACTTTTAATTGAGCGTTTAGCTACAAAAGGCGTGCAATTGGTTAATCCGAACGACTATTATCGTACGCCTACTGCTGCGGATGGATTGCGCTTGAGTTTTGGTACGCTTTCCATGGAAGAGTTGGAAAAAGGAGTACGTCTACTTGGGGAATGTCTACAAGAACAGCTACCGTAATCTCATGGCCATTGAGCCAATGTTGTGATGCCACCTTGTACTTTATCTCCAAGCTGTACCTTTACGACACAATCCAAAGGCAAGAGCAAATCTACACGCGATCCAAACTTTATAAACCCCATTTCTTCTGTTTGATTGGCTACTTCTCCACATGTTAAATAGTTTACTATGCGGTTAGCTAAAGCTCCTGCAATTTGCTTGGCCAATACTTCTTTTCCATTTGCATGCTGATAAACCACGCTGTGTCTCTCATTTTCAGTAGAGGATTTGGGATGCCAAGCCACTAAATTTTTCCCTTTGTGATAACAGCTATACACCACTTCACCTGCAATGGGATTCAAATTGACATGTACATTGAGCACACTCATAAACACGGATATCTGCAGGCGTTTTTCGGTAAAATACTCATCAGGCTCTACCTCTTCAATGACCACTACGGTACCATCACAAGGCGCTTGGATACAAGCGTCATCTATGTTCAACACTCGTTTGGGTATGCGAAAGAAAAAGAAAACTAACCCCAATAAAACGGTAGTCAATACGAGTACAAACCCTTGTATATACCACAGGCTATTGCTAATTAAAACAAAAGCTAATCCATTGCACAATAAAAAAACGCAACTTGCAACGGCAATAGGACCTTTTCCTTCTCGATGTAATTTCATGGGATCGTTGTTTTTAAATGATTGCCCTTCTTTGTATCTGCTGCGATCAACTAAAAAAATGACAGCTTGCTGATGGAATACAGCAGATGACAAGAAGGTTTTTTACTTTTTTGCTTTTTGCTTTTTGCTTTTTTGCTTTTTCGCAAGTTGTTTTTTCGTCTAATTTTCGATGAATGAAAATATACCCTTCAATCAGAAAAATTAACCGTCAACTGTTAAATTTGCTTTTTTATCTCATCGAATTGGTATTTTATTTTGGTATTCGATGAATCTCCACTTCGTTTCGATTTGCTTTTTCGCCAGTTGCCTTTTCGTCTAATTTTCGATGAAAGAAAATTTCCTTAAATCAGAAAAATTAACCGTTAAATTTGCTTTTTTATCTCATCGAATTGGTATTTTATTTTGGTATTCGATGAATCTCCACTTCGTTTCGATTTGCTTTTTCGCAAGTTGTTTTTTCGTCTAATTTTCGATGAATGAAAATATACCCTTCAATCAGAAAAATTAACCGTCAACTGTTAAATTTGCTTTTTCGTTTTTTCGCAAGTTGCTTTTTCGTCTAATTTTCGATGAATGAAAATATACCCTTCAATCAGAAAAATTAACCGTTAACTGTTCACCGTTAACTGTTAACTGATAACCGTTAACTAATTAGAGGTTCCCGTTGGATTCGAACCAACCTACTGGTTATTGCGTAACCAGGCCTACCACTCAGCCAGGGAACCGATTTTTAGTTTACAGTGGACCGTTTACGGTTCACTGACAACCTTTAGATTTGCTTTTTTATCTCATCGAATTGGTATTTTATTTTGGTATTCGATGAATCTCCACTTCGTTTCGATTTGTTTTTTCGCAAGTTGCTTTTTCGTCTAATTTTCGATGAATGAAAATATACCCTTCAATCAGAAAAATTAACCGTTAACTGTTAAATTTGCTTTTTCGTTTTTTCGCCAGTTGCTTTTTCGTCTAATTTTCGATGAATGAAAATATATCCTTCAATCAGAAAAATTAACCGTTAACTGATAACTGTTAACTGATAACTGTTAACTGATAACTGTTAACTGTTCACCGTTAACGGTTAACTAATTAGAGGTTCCCGTTGGATTCGAACCAACCTACTGGTTATTGCGTAACCAGGCCTACCACTCAGCCAGGGAACCGATTTTTAGTTTACAGTGGACCGTTTACGGTTCACTGTAAACCGTTAAATTTGCTTTTTTATCTCATCGAATTGGTATTTTATTTTGGTATTCGATGAATCTCCACTTCGTTTCGATTTGCTTTTTCGCCAGTTGCCTTTTCGCCAGATTATCGATTAAAGAAAATATATCCTTCAATCAGAAAAATTAACTGTTAAATTTGCTTTTTTATCTCATCGAATTGGTATTTTATTTTGGTATTCGATGAATCTCCACTTCGTTTCGATTTGCTTTTTCGCAAGTTGCCTTTTCGTCTAATTTTCGATGAAAGAAAATATATCCTTCAATCAGAAAAATTATCAACCATCAACCATCAACTATCAACCATCAACTATCAACCATCAACTATCAACCATCAACCATCAACCATCAACCATCAACTATCAACTATCAACCATCAACCATCAACTATCAACTATCAACCATCAACCATCAACTATCAACCGTTCACCGTTCACCGTTCACCGTTAACTGTTAACCGTTCACCGTTAACTGTTAACCGTTCACCGTTAACTGTTAACCGTTAACCGTTAACTAATCTAGTACAAACATACAGCCTCTCTGGAGGACTAACATGATACAGAATTGTGATTTTAGAGGTGGTCCAGGTTTTTGTTATTTGTGAGGCATAGAATCTGACAAATAACAAACCTCACTGCTTCCCCACAGTATGTCACCCCGACGCTAGGAGGGGTCGCATCCCGCGCTCACGTCATACTTTTGCTCTTTGTGAAGTTGTAAATGCTCTACAAAGCACAAATCGTAGCGTAGTGAAAATCGTAACGCAGTGAAAATCGTAACGTAGTGAAGATTCATCGAACACTAAAACAAATATAGAATAAGTGAGATATATTCATCGAACTCCAAAACAAAATATAAACTCGGTTAGATAAAACATAAACCTAATGAGATAAATATTAACCAATGAGATAAACCTCACAAAAAAACCTGGACCATCCAGATATTCTGATCCTGTACCATTCAAAACCGCAACAGTCCAACTACTTTTACCCTACAATATTTACTTATAAAATGATATACAATGAAACAACTAACTTTTTACCATGCGGGTTGTCCTGTTTGCGTCAGTGCTGAACAAGACCTTCTTAACTTAATTGCTGATTATCCCATCGAAATTATTCACTTGGGAGAAGAACCTGCAAAAGTACAGGAAGCAGAACGCGCAGGAGTGCAATCTGTACCTGCTTTAGTTTTATCCAATGGCAATGTATTGCACATCAACTTTGGAGCTTCTATTGCTGATCTAAAATAGCGCATTAAAAAAACCGCTAGGGGCAAATGACCTAGCGGTTTACAGTTGACTGTTTTAATCGTCTTTTTACAACAACCTAACCCTGACTTTCTTTCGTTAGGGTTTATTGCTTCACTACATCGAAAGGAAGCTACTCAACGCTAACATGTTGACGCAGCGTCAACTTCAATTCTTCAAGCGTACAAAGTACATGCTTTGTTTCTATAACAATAGACGTTCCATACGAACTTTTATATCCTAAAGCATTGATTTTTTTCAATAAACCTTTATTCTTCAAATATTTACTTTCATCCTTTACGAAAATTAAAAGCAAAGTGTGTTTTTTAATTTTTTTAGTCTTTATTGATGTAATATCTTTCCATGCTATTTGACCTATATTTATCAAATTCGTGTTATTAATCAGGCCTTCATTCGACACAATTAGTCCATCCTCCTCAAATAAAAGCAGCACGTATCCAATAAAAAGAGGGATTGAAAAAAAACTAATCAGGATTCCTGCTATTCGAATAAAAAGCTCACTTCGAACAACAGAAGAAGTAAAAATAGAAGGATATGATATAAATAAAATCCCTACGGTAATTAACACAAACAAGAGCAAAATAAGACAACTAATATCTTTTTTACTCAATTTAAATACAACACGTTTACTCATTATCTTTCTATGTAAAATAGGATTGCTCTTTCTATTGATATTAAATGATACTAGCATAGCTTGTATCAATGCTTCTACAATACTTTTTCCTGTCGCGCCTTATTTATTATAATAAATAGATCCATCCAAAATATAAACACTTAAATAGTTTATATCTGATCTAAGTTTAAAACTTCCTCCATCATTCCATAAAAAAAGTGAATCATTTCGCATCTTATTATCATTATAATCTTCCAATCCACAACCTTTCTCACTAATTATCATTGCAGTAGAATCAATATCAGCAATTAATTTTCCGCGATACCACAACAAGGTAAAACCCTCTGTATTAACAGTCTCTATATAACAATCTACTGGTTTACTTATCCCAAAATAGTTATATGGAACAACATAGCATTTACCTCCAATTCTTTTCCATACAGTTATTTCTTTACCATCTTCCAATTTATAAAAACTTCTACTTTGATCAATGATAAAATATAGTAATCCAACCATAATTATGAGAGAACTCAGTAATTTAATACTCTTCATTATACGTATTTAAGTTAAGTCCTATCGCATTACCCAATTTAGTCCAAAATATACTTTGTAAAAACATCATTACTTATCGTGTGATATCCGTTTTCCAGGGATATTATTTGAGGAAACTCAATGGTTAAAACATTACATTGTTCACTCTTACACCTATCGTCTATGCGAATGACATCTCCTCTTTTGTATTTATAAACAATACCCGTTGACTCTTTATTTACCTCTAACTTCACATTAAAAAAAGCATCCTTTTTATACCTTCTCAAGTCTATTGCGATTAATTTAGTATCAAACTCTACCCAGCAAGGGTTTTGATTGTTGAACATAAAGAGATTTCGTTCTATTGGTTCAACTTCCTTACTTTTCCTGTTCTTTTTAGCAAAGAATTTAACTTCTATTGCCGGATCAGCTTCAAAAAAAATGTAGCTTTTTTTATGCTGTGCATCTATACGCTGGCATAGTATAAAAATAATCAACAAAAAAATTCTGGTATACACAGGTGAATTTTTATCTAACTATATGAATTGGGGGCTTGCTAAAGATACTCTTTTTGTATTTTATTTTCTTCTGTACGTAGCCTAATTCACACCGTAAATGGTTCACTATAAACCCTAAATAAAACAAACACAAACTATAAATCTCGTTTACAAACCAAATAAAACACAGATTTTCAATCACTTACATTTGTTATTCAGCATAAAAACACTTTATTTTACAGTTTCTATTAAACTACACAACATCAAAAGAGGATAAAAAATTTTACTCGTATGGCAGAGTGGCGGTATTGGAAACGACCGCAAGCGTAAACAAATGATGTGTAAACGTTAGGACACCTAATCTGTACGTGTTTATATTAAAATCTTTCAATTATGAGTAATCTTCTATTACTACAAAGTCAATCGGCTATAGATCTTCACAACTTAGCGATTTTACAAGCTCTTTATGAGCAAAATGCCAATTTCTCAGCCTATGCCCAAAGCATCAACGAACTGTTTTACTACTATGTACAACATTGTACAGACAACGAAGATGAATTACTGCTCACTTCCACAGATATTCACAACATCCTAGAAGCGGTTAATACTTTTCAACAACTGAAAGAACCGATAGAAGAGTAGTTATATTGGTGGTTCGGAAGCTTAGGGTGAACAGGTTACTTGAAGAACCCCGTTTAAATACCCTTCAAACGGGGTTTATGCTATATGACACCGCATGAAGAAAATTTGAACCGTTCTGATAAAATCCTTTTAATCTGCTAGGAAGTTGAGCATCCTTTTTTATTTGCTTATTAAATACTACAAAACAGTTTTTTAAGCTTATTATTTCTTACTAAATAAAGTTCTTTAAAAGTATAGCTAATCCTATTAAGATAAGTACTCCCCTCCTATATCCTTTTAAATGGCATTTTCTCCACCAACAGGTCCACACCCAGTAGGTCATGCTGACGAAGGAAGCATCGCATCCGTCACTCAACGCTCGTTATTTCACTAGATGTATCTTACGAAAAAGAAACATGGAACGAAGTTAAGTCTGCGCGATTAGGATAACCAAGACTTAAAGCACTTACAATTAGATTTTAATCCATGTTTTTTAATCAAGCTAAGTTTTTAATTAAAAAAACATCTATATAACATTATTATTCCCATCAAAAAAAGACCAATTCCTCCTAAATATCCACGTATTTCCATTGACTTATCCAAAAAATCATAATCTTTGTTTTTTTTATAAATAAATAAGCTAAATACCAACTACTTCCTAAAATACATAGGATAGAATAAACTAATTCCATTAATTTCCTTTTTAAACTTCGTTTTCAATTATCTTAAGCTTTAAAGAGGCTCCTTGCCTAAGAATTTATTTCCCTAAATCATTTTTAGGACCAGGAATAACTTTATTCATCCCATCTCCACCCAAAGCCATACTATCTTCTATATAGCTAGCATTTTCTCCGCCAACAGGTCCACACCCAGTAGGTCATGCTGACGAAGGAAGCATCGCATCCGTCACTCAACGCTCGTTATTTCACTAGATGTATCTTACGACAAAGAAACATGGAACGAAGTTAAGTCTGCGCGATTAGGGTAACCAAGACTTAAAGCACTTACAATTAGATTTTAATCCATGTTTTTTAATCAAGCTAAGTTTTTAATTAAAAAAACATCTATATAACATTATTATTCCCATCAAAAAAAGACCAATTCCTCCTAAATATCCTTTTAAGTGCATTACATAACTTGTTGTCAAAGCCTTATCTCTATTTTTCTCATCTATTAGCGTCATGATAAAAAATAATAATCCTCCTATTATCAAAAGAATTGACAAAAAATAATTTCCCATTTTAATTATTCTTTTAGTTTTTCATTTACAATCTCTGGAATAAAATTATTTTCTCCTCCCGAGTTATCATGCCACATTCCTTTGTTAAATGTCCAGCTTCCAGTACTATTATCGTTATGAACATCTCCATTTTAAAAATTACCATGCTCTGTTGGATCAGTACTCATCCCCGTTGGATCAATCAAATTCATCGGGTTATTGTGCCCATGTCGCCAACGGAACGGGTTCACACACAACCACCTCTACTTCTTCTTTTCCTCTCACGAACTCAACCTTGGTTTTACAAGATCAACTGTTCCTATAAAAGTAGGATTTATTTCAATTGAAAAACGGATCATCACTGAAAAAATGCATCTGTCAATTACCCTAATAACCATCCGGTATCCCGTTCACTACCCACACTCGTCATGTCACCCTGAGGCAACGAAGGGTCGCATCCTACAAGGCGTTGAAAGACGAGCAATGGTTGACGAGCGTTGATTGTTGATTGACGGGTGTTGAATAACAGATGCGATTTCTCCTTCGTCGAAATGACATGACGGGGAGTGATTGACGGAGTGTTGATTGACGAGTGTTGAGCACACACAGTACCCACACACAGTACCCACACACAGTAATCACCCTGAGGCAACGAAGGGTCGCATCCTACAAGGCGTTGAAAGACGGCGTTGAGTGACGAGTGTTTGGGAATACGCTATAAAAGACAAAACCCGCTAATCGAAAGACTAACGAGTTTTTCTTCTTTATAATTTATGCGACTGGATCGTTCCCGAGGCTTTAGCTGAATCTGGGCAATCGGGTTTCTCCATTACCAAATAACCATCCAATATATTACAATTTTGTGTTGTTGACTTATTGCCATTCCTTTTGAATAACCATTTCCCCATTCTTTTGGCATCTGCTCAGAAGCTATTTCTAATCCTTTATAAAAAATCCCTTTCTCTGCTTCAAATACATAGATATCAAATTCATCATCTTTCCAAATATCTATCTTACTATCCTGTTGAAAATCAACAAAATTAGGAATAGGCAATTTATTGCTGTAACATTTTTTTTCAATTTCAATACCTTCTTTTAGTTTTGGTTTATCGTAACTTTCAAGTGACTCAATTGTTTCAAAAGGATTCACCTTAAACAAACAATCTTCTTTAGAATTATATTTATCTCTATAACCTCTTTCTGATAAATAACTCACAATTGAGTCGATTTCTGTTTTCGGTATATTATATTGATATAAATAAAGTCCAATATTATTCTTTCTAACGTCAGTGTTGGAACTCAAAGAATTTTCAAAACGTTTAAGTGCTATTGGAAAATGATCCACCATCAATGAATCGTACTCATTTTTATATTCTAAGTAACTTTTATTCATTCTTTTCACTGATTCTTCATTAAAAGAAAGCTCTTTTTTGCATCCTACAAAAACAAAAAAGAAAATAAATAATATAATACTGTTTTTCATAATGATTATTTTTTTAATGCTGCTCTAATTACTTTAATCGCATTTTCTAAAAATGTAGCTCCTTGTCCATAGTCTCTACTTTTATTAGAATAATATTCCGCTGTTACTTTGTTACTCTGTCCATATGGCTTTATTAAATCATATGTTATACTTTTAGTACTAGAAGACGGCCCAGAATTACTTGTTTCACGTATTATATTCTTCAGATTCAAATCAGTTTTATTTGCATAGGTAAGTTTACTTTCTCCTATCTCCTTCAATCCAGGAGTTATATTTTTAAAATTTTCTGCTCCCATCCTTCCCCCAGTTGTGTATTCTGTTTCCATTATTCTAACACTTTCAGCTTTTGCATATCCTACACTACTCATAAAACTCTCAGGGTTTTCAATTGGTGCTGCACCATATTTATTGGCTGTCTTTTGAATACTTGAAGCTCGTGGATAATTATCTCCAAACATATCATCTGCGCCTAATCTATCAAATTTAGTAGCATCACCAACTCCAATACCATCTGCAGTTTCCTGCGTTAAAGTTGATTGGTTAGGTACAAAAACAACTGCACCTGTTTCTCTCTGAACAAACCAATCATCTTTCCCTGTTGAATCCTCTTCACTCATCCCCGTTGGGTCAATCAAATTCATCGGGTTATTGTGCCCATGTCGCCAACGGAACGGGTCCACACACAACCACCTCTACTTCTTCTTTTCCTCGCGCGAAACTAACCCTGGTTTTACAAAACCAACTGTTCCTATAAAAGTAGGATTTATTTCAATTGAAAAACGGATCATCACTCAAAAAATGCATCTGTCAATTACCCTAATAACCATCCGGTATCCCGTTCACTACCCACGCTCATCATGTCACCCTGAGGCAACGAAGGGTCGCATCCTACAAGGCTTTGAAAGACGGCATTGAGTGACGAGCGTTGATTGTTGATTGACGGGTGTTGAATAACAGATGCGATTTCTCCTTCGTCGAAATGACATGACGGAGTGTGATTGACGGGGAGTGATTGACGAGTGTTGAGCACACACAGTAATCACCCTGAGGCAACGAAGGGTCACATCCTACAAGGCATTGAAAGAAGGCATTGAGTGACGAGTGTTTGGGAATGCGCTATAAAAGACAAAACCCGTTAATCGAAAGACTAACGAGTTTTTCTTCTTTATAATTTATGCACACGGATTGCACCCTAGGCTTTAACCGAAGGGCTTGAAGTTAAGTCCGCGCGATCAGGTTCACTTGCGTTCATCTCTCTTATTCGTACCTCACTATTCTTGATAGCCTTTTCCTCTTGCCGTTCAATACCTTTCTATTACTTTCAAAGCACCGAGAGGTGGTTTGAAACCCTCGCTTGTACAACGATTATGATAAACCTACTATCATCTCCTATAAAGCATTGAACAAGGTTTCAAACTATTGTCTATTCACAGTACACTCCGCGCGATCGAGATTGACATTTCTCAGATAATTAATCTAATTGATACAACAAGTAAAATGAGTATATAAAATTTAATATTATCATACAGATTATACACCATACAATTATACCTCCTATAAGATTTTGATTTTTAGATAATCGCTCAAATCTTACATTGTAATCCTTCCACACACTTGAATACGTAAAAAATTTCAAGTTAACGATCACAATACATACTACTATAAGCATAAACACTATTTTATTCAAATAAAAGTGTCTATCAATAAAAACCGTATAATAATTCACCACAGACATTACCAACCAGATTTCTAAAGCCATAATTGAAACTTCTGCTTTAAAAGCACTCCAAAATTTGGGAAAAGAAATCTTTTCCCAAAAAATAAATAATTTATAAAATAAATAATAATATCCTCTCATCTATAACTCTGGTTTAAATACAGCTCCTCTATTTCCTTTTCTATATGTAGCTTGTGCTTCTCCATAATCTTCTAATGCTCCTGATGCTCCATTTGGGTGTAAAACTTCCATACCATTATATATGAGAGATGCTGGTGTTCCAAAACCTGTAAAACCTAATGCCCCCATCGTAGTATTAACTCCCATTTTTACAGGAGAAACTGCACTTGGTGAATTAGGATTCTGTTTATATTCATTCAAACCGTATGTATCTAATGCAATACCTAGACCAAACGTGAATCTACCCAGAAACTTTCCTATATATGAACCTTTTATATACCACTTACCATTTCCATAATAATTATTACCTAAAAAATTAACAGGAATATCTGGTCTTGCCGTTCCTATAGCAACTCTCAAAGAAGAATTCCCTATTCCTGCAGCAGCTAAAGTTCCTACATTATTTGCAACTCCAGTAGCAGCCGATAAATCTTTATCCTTAAACCAATTCTTAAAATGATTAAACCCCGATTTCTCTTTGTTTTTTTCCCAATCCGATGAAATCTTCTCACTTGAGAAACCACTTTTCTTCGCACTAATAACAATTTCATCTAAAGTACTACTTATACCTTCAAACGTAGACTCCAATAATGATGGTTGTTTCACAGGATCTCCTTCCCCTGAATTTTCTGCACTCATCCCCGTAGGATCCACTAAATTAATCGGGTTATTGTGTACATAATGGTACGGATTCCATCCTGGGAAATCTTCCGCCAACGGATCCACACTCAAAAATATATTCGCTCCTGGATCGTAATATCGTGCAATTTAGTTGACCGTTGACCGTTTACAGTGAACGGTTCTACATCGCCTTTTACAACAACAAAACCTCTTCTAAAGATAATGCTTTAAAGCTACAAACAAATTGTCCTTACACTAGATTTTCTTTTACAAACAGTTGACTTTATTCACGCTGTCAACGTTAACAGTAAACTGTTAACTACAAAAACAAACCCCTTTAATCCGTTTTGGAAGGTTGGGGTGGATTTTATTTAACATCCTCAAAAGGAAAATCTTCTTTCAGTTTTATACTATTTTCTCTATGCTCTTCAATGTAATCTAAAAGTAGTTGAAAATTACTTAGTTTACCAATAAACTTACTATCAACAGAGTAGTTTCCAAAGTTATCAATACAAATAACCTTATCTTTAAATTCAATTCGATACCTTATATCTAAATCATTATTCGATTTCACAATATCATCTGTTTGCCAATCCTTTAACAACAGATCTATAAACACCTTATCATCTATTTTAAAATAAGAAATCAAAAAATCCAAACTACTCAAATAATTATTACAACTAACGGGGAGATCAGTATCTACCATACCTCTAACAAAATATATAGTCCCATACTCTTTCCCCTCAGCTAATGCTTTATCAATTGTATTTATTTTCTTACAACCAACCAAACTGATTACTATAAGAGCAAATAAAATATTTTTTTTAATTTCTTTCATCATGGTACAATCCTTTTGAAATTTGATTACTGTTACTTCTATTCTTCGTATTTCTTATCTTATTTGAAGTTGAAGATCCCGATAGCGCGAATTTAACTTCGTTCAGTTCGGCTAAAGCCTCGGGTGCAATCCGTACCTTTCTAAACCTCATAAATACTATTTCCACTTCAAACTCATATTAAACCTAAGACTTCAGCCGAACGTCTTGAAGGTAAATTCTTGCAATCATGACTTACAAAACCAACTGTTCCTATAAAAGTAGGATTTATTTCAATTGAAAAACGGATCATCACTCAAAAAATGCATCTGTCAATTACCCTAATAACCATCCGGTATCCCGTTCACTACCCACGCTCATCATGTCACCCTGAGGCAACGAAGGGTCGCATCCTACAAGGCGTTGAAAGACGGCGTTGAGTAACAAATGCAATCTATCTCACCAGGTTAATATTTATCTCATTAGGTTTGTATTTTATTTTAGTGTTCGATGAATCTTCACTACGTTTCGATTTTCACTGCGTTCCTCTTTACTACTCCACTGACGATAAATATAGTTGATAGTAAACGGTTTACAGTGAACAGTTTCTATTCTCTTTTATAATAAATAGTTGTCTAAAACCCAACTACTTTTTAGTTTACGGTGGACGGTTTACAGCTTACAGTTTTACTTCTCTTTTAATCGAATAATCTTCCGTAAACCGTTAACGGTAAACTGTCAACTAAAATTCACTGTTGCTTTTTTGTCATCTTCGGCTGTACTTTATGTTTTGAAACATACTTACCATTGTTGTTGGATAGTCGATGCCTTTTTTAATAGTGTAACGGTGGTGGGGTGTTTTATTTGGTTTACGGTGAACGGTTTACTGTGTACAGTTTTAATTCTCTTTTTATTGAATAATTTTCTGTCAACCGTTAACAGTAAACTGTTAACTAAAAACAAAACCCCAACGATTCGCTTTGGAAGGTTGGGGTGTGGTTTGTTTAATTTTGTACATCTAAAAAAATCATATTTTTATAGTACTTCAATTATTTTAAAACATTCATTTTAATCATTAAACATTCACCTTCAAAACCATTGCCTTTCATAAAAATAGTATCAGTAGTATATCTTTCTATTATAAAAGAATTTAGTCCAAAATTTAATACTAACGATTTGGAATCAAAATACCAATCATTATCTAAATTATCTATTACAAAGTCCTTAGCAAAATTAGTTCCAACCTCATTTACGCCTCCTCTATAAATCTCATACTTATCTTTTTCAAACTTATACTTATATCCCAAATAATGAAATTCTTTTTTATTCTCTAACACATAATAATTCCAAATTTTTGTATCATTAGCATCACTTACTAATATATCAAAAAAATCATTTTTTTGATTATTACAATTAGTCAATACCAACAACAAACTAAACAATATTATATACTTCATATTAAAAACATTAATTAGGTTCCTTTTTAGTCTTAACATCAAAATACTTTTTCTCACCATTTTTTTCTATTCCATAACCATATCCTGATTTAAAGTCTTCTAATTTATATCCTCCTCCATTACTATTATTAAACTTATTAATCAATTCACTACGTTTACTACGGCTTCTAATAGCTCCTAAATAAGAAGTCATTGAAGAAATCATACCTTGTTGAAAATCTTCAGTAGTTTCACTAAAAGATTTATCCCCCATTTGTTTAATGTAAACATTCACATGGCTTTCAAATGAACTATTTATTCCGTTAGCATTATCAATTCTATGTTCTCTTTCATGAACTAATGTATTTATCAAATTGTTTTTATCATTCAATAAACTACTTACTGTACCATCATCTCCAACAGGAGCAACCCAAATTTTATTATTATTTGAATTATAATGCGCTATCCCACCAACTTCATTAGTGGCACCAACCCCTTCAACTCCAATTTGATTAGCATAGTAACCAACAATATTAGCTACAGATTGCCTATTTCTATTATTTAAACCAAACCAACTTTTACCAATCGAATAATCTGATAATGATCTGACTTTTCCTCCATCCATAATGGTAATATGAGACTTACCATCATTAACAACCTTAGTAATACTCCCCTTACCATTTAAATGAATGATATCTCTCCCATCAGGGTCAATTGCATTAATTGGGTTATTAGCCACATACACATAGGGGTTAATATTAGGGTACTTCTCAGCCAACGGGTCCACACTCAAAAATATACTCGCTCCCGGATCATAGTAACGCGCTCCGTAATAATAGTAACCTGTACTTTGGTCTAATTCTTTCGCATTAAACTTATACACATTCTCCAAAATGTTATTGGTGCTCTGCTCTACCATTACCTCTCCAAACGGTAAATACTCAATGTATTGGCATGGTTTTCCAAAAACATCGGTAATATACGATGTACTTCCTAAACAAAGTTCATCGAATACCAAAACAAATAGAATCGTTAATGAGATAAATGGTCGCTATGATACCACCAAACAGGGCCATGTTCCAAGAAAGGATCTTCTATGTTAATAATTTCAAAAGGAGGATTATTATTTTTCCATTCGTCATCTTTTTTACCAGGGCCTAGTTCCTCTTCTGGAAATTCAGGTTCGGGCTCAGGTTGCGGATCTGGCTCTTGTGGAAGAGGCGGAACCGTTAATTTACAAAAAGTAAAAATAAATCCATATTCATTGTATCCTGACATATCAGGTAAATCATAACATTCCTTGCAATTTGGACAAGTTAAACAGTTATAATACTTCAATAGCCACCAATAAATCTCCAGTTTATCTTCCTTATCCTCATAGTACTCTATAAAAGTAAGGAATTGATTGTAACATATCCTGATTTACATCTTCTATCTCCTACTCTTGGTTTTACAAAACCAACTGTTCCTATAAAAGTAGGATTTATTTCAATTGAAAAACGGATCATCACTCAAAAATGCATCTGTCAATTACCCTAATAACCATCCGGTATCCCGTTCACTACCCACGCTCATCATGTCGCCCTGAAGCAACGAAGGGTCGCATCCTACAAGGCGTTGAAAGACGGCGTTGAGTAACAAATGCAATCTATCTCACCAGGTTTATATTTATCTCATTAGGTTTGTATTTTATTTTAGTGTTCGATGAATCTTCACTACGTTTCGATTTTCACTGCGTTCCTCTTTACTACTCCACTGACGATAAATATAGTTGATAGTAAACGGTTTACAGTGAACAGTTTCTATTCTCTTTTATAATAAATAGTTGTCTAAAACCCAACTACTTTTTAGTTTACGGTGGACGGTTTACAGCTTACAGTTTTACTTCTCTTTTAATCGAATAATCTTCCGTAAACCGTTAACGGTAAACTGTCAACTAAAATTCACTGTTGCTTTTTTGTCATCTTCGGCTGTACTTTATGTTTTGAAACATACTTACCATTGTTGTTGGATAGTCGATGCCTTTTTTAATAGTGTAACGGTGGTAGGGTGTTTCTTTTTCTGCTAAACAATCCCCCGCTAAATACAAAACCCCTTTGATCCGATTGGAAGGTTGGGGTGGTGTTTGTTATTTAGTATGTAATACCTTCAAAATAGCTCCATCACTTTTACGTATCTCAATATAAAAAACTCCTCCTTCCATATCATCTGATAAACTCCCTTCTATGCACCAAACAGAATTATTTTTAAAAAAAACATTATATGGACGTTGCTTAATAATTAATTCCTTCTTATAAATATTAAAAAGAATTAACTCTGCTATCTGAACCGCTATATTTGCATCAGATACATATCCTTCAACCTTATCGATTCCATTAATTCCATCATAATTTAAAGGCATATTAATAATATTAAATGTTCTTAAACTATCTTTTACCTCTTTCTCTTTTGAAGTCTGTATAGTTTTACTACATGCAAAGGTTAGTAAAACTAATACTAAAAATATACTATTTTTTGTCATAATTTATTTAGATTGAAAACCAAAGTACTGAAAATATTGGGAGGCTGGTTTTATTTGTGCGAAGCAGTGAGGTTTGTCAGACCTGCTTGACGGATGCGATGCTTCCTTCGTCAGCAGGACAAGCTGGGTGGATGGCCCTTGTGTTATGATTCTCTTTTTACGTATCGTTATACGGTCAACTAGTAACGGCAAGCTATTGGATTGACGGTAAACAGCTTACTGTGTACAGTTTTAATTCTCTTTCTATTGAGTAATCTTCCGTTAACTGTTAACAGTAAACTGTTAACTAAAAACAAACCCCAACAATCCGTTTTAGAAGGTTGGGGTGGGTTATTATTTGCTTATTAAATACTATAAAACAGTTTTTTTAAGCTTATTATTTTTTACTAAAGAAAGTTTTTTAAAAACATAGCTAGTCCTATTAAGATAAGTATCCCACCTCCTATATATCCTTTTAAATGGGATACATACGTTATATCTAAATTCTTCTTTACATTTTTTCTATCTTTAAATGTAATATATAAAGTCAAAATGCCACCTCCCAAAAATAGAATACTATATAAATAATCTTGCATAATCTATAATAATTTAATCTTTATCAATTTCTTTTTGAATTAAATTCAACTTTAAACCAGCTCCTTGTTTTAAAATCTCACTCCCTAATTCAAAACCTTCTTCTCCAATTTTTTTCCCTGCTCCAGGTAATACTCTATTTAATCCAGCATTAATTAATTTTTCAGCAGCCATAAAACTAGCACCTGTACCAGCCTTTTTATAATCTCCACTAAAAAACTCAACTCCAATCTCTATAGCGCTCCCAACTCCAGACATAGCACCTCCGATACCAGCCACTGGTATACCAATACCACCACCGATACCTGTTATAGTCATTCCATATCCCACTAAACTAACAGCATCTCCTGTATCTTGTAATCCTTGTGGTAAATCGTATTTAAGCGCATTTATTACAGCTCCATCTACTCTACTTGGGTCAAATCCTCCATTTCCAGTACGTTTTATTGTGGATGTCGGTGCACTATCTACTTTACTGGTATCAAAAACTCCTTCGGAAGAATTACTTCTTAATGCTTCAGCATGTTTGGCATCTAACCTTCCTCCCCAATTAACTGACTTATTATTCAAATTTGGCTTTAAACCACCTTTTAAGGTATACGCTTTATTATCATTTTTCCCATCTGTTCCTAAGTATGTTTTTCCGTCACTTCCAAAATAATGTCTATCTCCTTTTTCAGGTATCATCCCTGTCGGGTCAGTTAAGTTAATTGGGTTATTTAATGTATAAATATAAGGGTTATAATCAGGCATCTTCTCCGCCAACGGGTCCACACTCAAAAATATACCCGCTCCCGGATCGTAATAACGTGCTCCATAATAGTAGTAACCTGTCTGCGAATCCAATTCTTTAGCATTAAACTTATATACATTCTCCAATATGTTGTTGGTGCTCTGTTCCACCATTACCTCTCCAAACGGTAAATACTCAATGTATTGGCATGGTTTTCCAAAAACGTCGGTAATATACGACGTACTGCCTAAACAAAGTTCATCGAATACCAAAACAAATAGAATCGTTAATGAGATAAATGGTCGCTATGATACCACCAAACAGGGCCATGTTCCAAGAAAGGATCTTCTATGTTAATAATTTCAAAAGGAGGATTATTATTTTTCCATTCGTCATCTTTTTTACCAGGGCCTAGTTCCTCTTCTGGAAATTCAGGTTCGGGCTCAGGTTGCGGATCTGGCTCTTGTGGAAGAGGCGGAACCGTTAATTTACAAAAAGTAAAAATAAATCCATATTCATTGTATCCTGACATATCAGGTAAATCATAACATTCCTTGCAATTTGGACAAGTTAAACAGTTATAATACTTCAATAGCCACCAATAAATCTCCGGTTTATCTTCCTTATCCTCATAGTACTCTATAAAAGTAAGGAATTGATTGTAACATATCCTGATTTACATCTTCTATCTCCTACTCTTGGTTTTACAAAACCAACTGTTCCTATAAAAGTAGGATTTATTTCAATTGAAAAACGGATCATCACTCAAAAATGCATCTGTCAATTACCCTAATAACCATCCGGTATCCCGTTCACTACCCACGCTCATCATGTCGCCCTGAAGCAACGAAGGGTCGCATCCTACAAGGCGTTGAAAGACGGCGTTGAGTAACAAATGCAATCTATCTCACCAGGTTTATATTTATCTCATTAGGTTTATATTTTATTTTAGTGTTCGATGAATATATCTCACTTATTTTATATTTGTTTTAGTGTTCGATGAATCTTCACTACGTTTCGATTTTCACTGCGTTCCTCTTTACTACTCCACTGACGATAAATATAGTTGATAGTAAACGGTTTACAGTGAACAGTTTCTATTCTCTTTTATAATAAATAGTTGTCTAAAACCCAACTACTTTTTAGTTTACGGTGGACGGTTTACAGCTTACAGTTTTACTTCTCTTTTAATCGAATAATCTTCCGTAAACCGTTAACGGTAAACTGTCAACTAAAATTCACTGTTGCTTTTTTGTCATCTTCGGCTGTACTTTATGTTTTGAAACATACTTACCATTGTTGTTGGATAGTCGATGCCTTTTTTAATAGTGTAACAGTGGTGGGGTGTTTCTTTTTCTGCTAAACAATCCCCCCTAAATAACACCACCCCTTTGATCTGATTGGAAGGTTGGGGTGGTGTTCTATTTTTCATAAAGATACTGCTATCCACACTTTATTTTGGGAGTTTCAATTATACCTTTATTTGTAATAATCCTTTTAAATTTTTTTAAGTTTTTTTTACAAAAAAAATAATTTACGGCCTTTTTTCTATCATCCGTTTCAAATTCTATAAAAGAAGACTCCTCTTCATATTGAATCTTATTATTTAAAATCAATTCTTCTAAAATTCTTTCATCACTACCATAACTATCATCCCACCAAAAAAATAATTTACTTTTATATACAGTATACCTATTTGGTAGATGGTTATCATTAAATATTTTATTTTTAGAATACAACAGTTTATCTGAATTTTCCATAATTGAAAAAGAATAATAATCTGTTTTTTCAAAATTATAATTCACAAAAAAAACTTTTCCTTTAGAGAACAATTCTGTATTTGAAAAATCAATTATACCATTAAAAATGGCATCTTCATAATTTCCTTTATCTTTAAATTGAGATTTATAAGAATTACAACTAGTTAAACCAATAAATACTATTACAAACAAATATTTTTTCATAATTAATAGTTTGAGCTTGTATAATCAATAATATGTGGACTGCTACTTCCATATCCATTTGGATGTGTCAATATATAATATTTTAAATTTCTATTTTGTCTAAGCCCATTATCTCTTGAATTTATGTCAGCTTTAGAAGGTTCAAATCTAGTTGATTCATTTGGATGAGTATGAAAGAAGCCCTTTACTTTATAACTGTTAAATTCTTTAATATCACTAACAAGACCTCTTATTGTTTCTGCACCAGATGAAATACTTTTTGTATATGTATTACCTTCATATTTTCCTAAAGTTATATGAGTGATATTTTCTGTTCCATCATTTGAAAAATAAGCTCCTTTTATCTCTTTGCGTACATAATCAGACAATTGCCAAGCAAATCTTTCAACTCCCTCTTTAGTAGCCTCAGTTTTTCCACCGACTTTAACAACATTCCCTTCAGTTCGAAAATTCATTCCATCAGACAAAATTCCTTTATCAATATTATCAATAGCTACTTTAGGACTTCCATCACGGTTTGTTTTGACTTCTCCTCTACTATTAGTTTGTAAAATTCTATCAGACTTATCGTTGGTTTCTCCTACTTGTTTTACATCTCCTGTTCTTTTATTCAGCGTATAATCTGTTTCTGCCGCCATCCCCGTAGGATCCACTAAATTAATCGGGTTATTGTGTACATAATGGTACGGATTCCATCCTGGGAACTCTTCCGCCAACGGGTCCACACTCAAAAAGATACTTGCTCCTGGATCGTAATAACGTACAATTTAGTTGACCGTTGACCGTTTACAGTGAACGGTTCTACATCGCCTTTTACAACAACAAAACCTCTTCTAAAGATAATGCTTTAAAGCTACAAACAAATTGTCCTTACACTAGATTTTCTTTTACAAACAGTTGACTTTGTTCACGCTGTCAAACCGTTAACAATAAACTGTTAACTACAAAAACAAACCCCTTTGATCCGTTGGGGTTTTATTTTTTTATAATTGATGCGCACGGACTGCACCCAAGGCTTTAGCCTAAGGGAACGAAGTTAAATCCGCGCGATCGGGTTGGGTGCTGTTTAATCAATAATTTCTTTGGCTTTATTAATCACTTTAGTTGAGTTTTCTTTACGCAAAATAAAATCAATTACATCCATACTTTTACCGTGGGTTTTACAGTTTCCGCTAAAGTAATATGCCGTTTGCGTTTTATAATACACTTGGATACTCGGGGGTTTTGTCCGCGTGGAACGGACAGTTTATTCTGCTTTGCTTATCCGTTTTCAATCCATAATAATGCAATACGTTCGACATTGTCAGCTGTTGTTTGATTTCGCTTATTTCTATACTCAAAAACTTTTTTAAAAAAAATTCATTAACCGTAAACGTTTTATATATTTACAGTATCCTTTGAAATAAAGGTATTTATTAACCTTATACGTTTTAATTATAGTTACTTTCAGTAAAAGATTAAGGGAAGCCAAAAACCTTTCCCAACAGGATTTGGCTAAATTGATTGGCAGTATGCATACCGTTATCGGACGTTATGAACGTGACGAGATGAAGCCTTCTATTGACGTTGTTAAAAGGTTAGCCGATGAACTCGGAACTACCGTTGGGTACTTGATTGGCGAAGCAAAAGAAGCCCAGTTTTTGAAAGACCCTACTATGTTGAAAAGATTTCAAGAGATTGACCAGCTCACAGAAAAAGACAAAGAATGTGTCTTTTCTTTACTCGATGCCTATCTTGCTAAAAGTAAATTACAAGCGTTTCTAAAATAAACAAAGCCACTCTCAATGAGTGGCTTTGTTTATTCTTAATAATCTAAATAAATTCCTAACGGCAAAAAATAGTGAGAGTAATGTTCCTATTATAAATATAAACTTCAAAAACTTTATTTTATTTGCTTTCTCTTCATCAATCTCAATCCATAGATAATTATCTCTAATTTGATTGTACTCGCTGTTCTCAATATCTTTAAATGATATAGTAGAATTTCCCTTGTTACTTTTGTAACCTGTTTCATAAGACTTCAAATATTTCACATTATTCAGACTATCAGTACATTTTAACAATACAGATATATCGTTATAACCATAGCCTAAAAATTTGTTTATTTTAAAACTACTTTGCCTATGTCTAAAACCTTTACCTGTTAATTCAAAGTCTTCTTCGTCAAGTAAAACAAACTCCCGTGGATAATCAGAATTGATTTTAGGTATTAATCCATAAGGCATATTTTTATTACAAAAATTGCATCCCAATCCATAATTATACCCTTTGATATCATAGCTTAAATAGAATAAAACAAATACAATAAACGATACCACAAATACTATTATTTTCTTCATAACACAGTAAATTACTTATTGTCTTTAACAGGTTTAAAAAAGTACGTTCTTTCTCTTGTTTTATAATCATAAGGTGTTCCTCCTAATCTTTCCAAATTAGGTCCTTTCCCATCTGGTTTGAATTTATCAATATTCAACCAACCTCCTAAAACCTTTTCATCTATAAAATCAGGGTCCCAAAATCCATCTCTTGAAAACAACGTATAATTTACAGAACTTGATGTTTCATTCCCACCTACACTATAATCTACATTTGTTCTACCTATATGGAAGGTAGATTTTGTTAAATCAACTGAAAAATACCCCTCCGGATCAACAACTGTACTTGTTATTTTAGTATGCTTCTCTTGGAATTTACTCGATGATAATAATTCTCTTGTGGATTGGTCGCCTACATCTGCAGATGCCCCTTTCCCAGAAAAATAATGATTAGTTGCCTCTTTAGTATTATTTACTACAGCGCCACTTCCTGATTTTGTTCCTACCCATAAACTGTTTTTAGCAAAAGATTGTCCTTCTTTTAAATTCAAAACACCTTTATCATTCGCTGTAACTCCACCTCTGTTTAGTATTGTCATTGCGTTCTTCTGGCTTGTTCCTAAAAACTTAGCCATTGAATAAGAATTATCTCCTTTTTGTGCCATAAGATTCCCTGTTGCATCCCATTCCCAACGTCCATCTGGGTCAGTATATCGAAGTGGGTTATTAAAACCGTAACGGTATGGTGTCCAGCCAGGTGCTTGTTCAGCCAACGGGTCCACACTCAAAAATATACTCGCTCCCGGATCGTAATAACGTGCTCCGTAATAGTAATAGCCTGTTTGTGCATCCAATTCCTTCGCATTAAACTTATACACATTCTCTAAAAGGTTATTATTACTCTGTTCCACCATTACCTCACCAAATGGTAAATACTCAATGTATTGTACGGGTGTTCCTAAAACATCTGTAATATACGAAGTACTTCCTAAACAAAGTTCATCGAATACCAAAACAAATAGAATCGTTAATGAGATAAATGGTCGCTATGATACCACCAAACAGGACCGTGTTCCAAGAAAGGATCTTCTATGTTAATAATTTCAAAAGGAGGATTATTATTTTTCCATTCGTCATCTTTTTTACCAGGGCCTAGTTCCTCTTCTGGAAATTCAGGTTCGGGCTCAGGTTGCGGATCTGGCTCTTGTGGAAGAGGCGGAACCGTTAATTTACAAAAAGTAAAAATAAATCCATATTCATTGTATCCTGACATATCAGGTAAATCATAACATTCCTTGCAATTTGGACAAGTTAAACAGTTATAATACTTCAATAGCCACCAATAAATCTCCGGTTTATCTTCCTTATCCTCATAGTACTCTATAAAAGTAAGGAATTGATTGTAACATATCCTGATTTACATCTTCTATCTCCTACTCTTGGTTTTACAAAACCAACTGTTCCTATAAAAGTAGGATTTATTTCAATTGAAAAACGGATCATCACTCAAAAAATGCATCTGTCAATTACCCTAATAACCATCCGGTATCCCGTTCACTACCCACACTCGTCATGTCGCCCTGAGGCAACGAAGGGTCGCATCCTACAAGGCGTTGAAAGACGGCGTTGAGTGACGAGCGTTGATTGTTGATTGACGGGTGTTGAATAACAGATGCGATTTCTCCTTCGTCGAAATGACATGACGGCGTTGAGTGACGCGGGTTTAGGCCCGTTCACTACCCACACTCGTCATGCTCTGCGGTTACGAAGAATCGCACGGGTTATTCTTTTATGTAGGGGTTAGAAGGGTTAGGATGTTTAGAAGGGTTAAACCAATTAACCCAACTCCCATCTAACCAATCAGCCGCTCACCGTCAACTGTTCACTGTAAACCACCTGTTAATCCCTTGTCCATTTTTCCCATAATTGTACCGTTTACTTGATGAATACTAATTTTTGAGATTATGTGTCGTAGCTACCTTCACTAATGTTCTCGTTGCAATACTAAAAAAAAACACACGTACAATACCCCCTTCCGTATTTGTCCACTTTTGTCCTAAAATGGGTAAAAACTTCCACTTTTGTCCAGTACAAAAAACACAACACACTATTAATCAATGCACTTACAAGAATAAGTTTAGAGTTCCTTTTGGGTTTGTTTTGGGTTTCCTTTGTGTTTGCTTGGTTTGAGGGCCTTTTACCAAACAAACCCTAAAGAAAGATATAACAAACCCATAACGAAGAGCTAATAAATCCTCTCCTAAACCCTCATTTTATGGGCTTTTTTTTGCTCTTTGTGAAGTTGTGAATTGGAAAGAAGAGAGAAGAGAAACATAGCGTAAATTGGTGAGATAAATCGCATCCGTTACTCAAGAACTCGTAGGATGCGACCTATCTCACCGAGTTTCTATTTTGTTTTGGAGTTCGATGAACCTCCGATTTCTCCTTTCGTCGAGGTGATTACTGTGCGTGAGTACTGTGCGTGCGAGTGACAGATAGGCTTATCTTTAATCGGTTCGATGGGTTAAACCCTCTCACCAACTCATCACCCCATCAAAGCCACCTCACCCCATAATACATACCCCAGGCGATCACCACAATAATCGTAATCCATACCCAATACGGAATACTCTGAGGAGTTTCACTTCCCGTGATTAAAAATGTCTTAGGATCTGCTTTGCCATAGGCATTAATCATAATATCAACCACGCCATCCACAACGGCTTGTTCTTTGATTCCCTCCACCTCAATGGATGGGCCATTTTTTACGGTAAAGGGGATAAAGCGAATCCCTTGTTTTCCTTCCCCATCTTGACTGACAATTTTTAACACATGCGCTCCATCGCTTAGTCGTTGGGTATCGAGTTCAAACGAAACTGGAGTTTCCAATAGGGCTAAGGGTTTTTCTTCCTCATCAATAAAGAGGAAAACTTTATTTTTTTGTTCCATAGTAGGCTTCATTTAAAACAGTTCTCTTGATGTGATTTCTCTGCTTTTCTCCTGGTTTCACCAACCATTTCACGGAAAAGAACAACGTCAATGCCACGATAATGGCGACGATTCCAATAATGAGATAATCCCATTGACTATCGGGTCCTGCTCCATGTACCACTCCTTTTAAAAGCTTGGGTTGATTGCGTTCGCAAACAGGACAGGCATACGCTGTAGTCGTGGCAATACCCACCACAATCAAAGCTACTATTCGTTGATTTACTTTCCTCATTTTGCTTTCATTTCATTAATATAATTCAGGATTTGTTGTACTTCCTCTACGCTTACTTTGGGCGCTTGATTCCCCCAATTATTTCGCTCGTAATTGACAATTGCGGTTACTTCTTTTGCCGTCCAATTTAAATTGGTTCCAACAGCAGGCATCACCCCATATTCCCCTCGAGCATCGTAGCCATTCATGATGATATCGACAAAGAGTTGTATATTTTCACTCATGACAATGGGACTATTTTTCAGCGGGGGAAAAGCCCCCGCTAATCCCTCTCCATTTGCCTGGTGACAAGCGGCACAATTGTTTGCGTAAAGGTTTTTTCCATCGGCTTCTGTTTCGTCTACTTGTTCCGTACCCCCCGTTATAGCCTCCTGTTTGAGTGGATACAAGAATTCGGGGGCTACGGTGGCTTCTGGTAGTTTGGCTTGTTTTAATTCTTGCAGATAAGCCACTAAATCCAAAGCTTCTTGTGTAGCAACTACTTTTCCTTTTGCGGAAGAGACAACCCCTTCTGGAACAGCCACAACAACATCGGTGTCTGTTGGATTTTGCTTATAATCAAACAAAAAAGGATACGCTGGCATAATAGATTCTTTCACTACAATACGCGGATTAAACAAATGCACCAGATGCCAATCTAAACTAGGCTGACGTGTGCCTATATCTGTTAAATCTGGTCCGGTGCGCTCTGTCCCCATTAACGTAGCCGTATTGATCCACACATCCATTCGCTTATTGGTGGCATAATCCGCAGCCATCGACGGACGTTCTCCCCATTTGCGATCCATCTCCACATTGCGGACTTGCTGACTGTGGCAAGCGACACATCCGTTGGCAATAAAGACCTGTTTACCCCGCACTGCCGCTTCACTTAGGGGAATGGCATCCGGCAAAGGCTGTATTTTCGCTTGATTGTCTAGTGCAGGTAGTATAGCGACAAATAAAGTCAAAACGATAAATAACGCACTGGCAACGAGGTATAGTTTTTTGTGATTATTGAAGATCTCCATAATTGAATCATTAAGAATTTGTATTCGACTTGATTTGTTGTTGTAATTGCTCAAGGGCAACATCGGCAAGAGCCACATCTTTCAGTTGTTCTGCTCTCGTCATGCGATAGAAGTTAAAAGCAAAAAACAAATGAGAAACCCACATCAGCGTTCCACCAATCGCACGCCACAGCCAATACGGCATCATGAGTTTGACGCTTTCAATAAAAGGAGCATCTCCCATCCAGAGTATTCCGCGCAGCGTTCCGCCATACATGAGGGGAATCGAGTAAAACAACAACCCAATTAAAGCCAACCAAAAATGTGCTCCTACCGTAATTTGAGGGGCTTCTTTTCCTGTTAATTGAGGAACGAGCGCATAAATTCCCCCCCAAAGTAAAAAGGCAATGATACCATACATCGTCAGATGCGAATGCGCCACGGTAAAATCAGTAAAATGCCAAAGGAGGTTGGTAAAGCGAAAAGACTCAGCCGTACCTTGTAGCGAACCCGTAAAGTAGAAGATAATTCCCACGACAAAAAAGGGAACGGTGTAGCTATCCTTTACCTTGTGCCAAGCCCCTTTAAAGGTCATCACAAAGTTCGTGGTTCCAGCTACTACGGGAATCACCATACCCACACTGGCAACAATCGCAACCGTTTGCAACCACCACGGAATAGCGCTAAACACAAAATGATGCGTTCCGATGAGCGTATAAAACAAAATCTGCGTCCAAAAAGCAAGAATACCCAAGCTATACGAGTAAATGGGTTTGTTGAGCTGTTGAGGCACAAAATAATAGACAATTCCCAGGGTAAACAACATAAACCACATGCCTACGGCTTGATGCATATAGTAGCCCTGAACAATCGTTTCTCCCAAACCATCTTGCCAAAAAGGCAAATAGCCAACCACAGCTACCACAGTGATAAAAATAACCGCTGCAACAATGTACCAATTGGAAATATAAATCTCTTCCGTTTTTCGCTGTGCTATTGTTTTAAGGTAGTTACTTAAGGTAAACCCCAGTCCCAAAGCAAAAAGCAACATAATGGGCCAGATGTACTCTCTATACTCTCCACCTCCGTTGTTTATGCCAGCCATCAAACTAATTGATCCAAGCAAAACCGAGGCGTTAATCAAAATTAACGAATACCATGCCCCTTTATAACTAGCTAAGGTTGTATTACTCACACGTGGCACGATATAGTATCCCAAACCAAGCATCCCCAATGAAGACCATCCCCAAAACACCGCATTCGTATGTACAGGTCGGAGTCGGCCAAAACTCAACCAACTCGTTTGATCGATATCTGGAGCGACAAACTTAATTCCCAAATATTCCCCTATGGTGGTTCCAATTAACAACCAAAAAGAAGCCGTTCCCAAAAACCAAAGCACAATACGAGTCAATTGAGGGTCAATCGTTGCATTTGTACTATTTTTCTTTTTGGCAGACACCACAGGCAATCCCCCCTTTTCCCGAATCGCAATTAATCCTCTCTTATCTTCTGGTCCCTCCTTCCCTGCGTGTTCTCCCTTGGAAAAAGTATAATCTAAAGCCTCCTTTCGCTGCATAAAAACTTCCAAATCCTCTTCGGATAAATTCTCAAAATAATGCACCAAATGATCAATATCGCGCTTGGTCATTTTTTCCTTCTGACTCAGGATGAGATGACGCACTTGAACCACCATCATCCATATTCCCAACAGAATGGGAATCATCAACAGTCCGATCGTAATTAAAATACCAGGTTCTTTCAACAAGGGACGATCCTCGAGTTTCATAGAAGTTTGTGCCCAAGCAGAAGATTGAAAAAACAACCCAACGAGCAACACTAAGGTGTGTTTTTTAGAACGCAAAACCAACAGTAATTGCTTCATCTGACTGGGTTTTAATTGCGTGAGAGACTGATTCTCTCGCTTTATCACTTGAATTTTACTCTTTTGATACGTCTGCAGTAGACTTTTGGCTTCTACATATAAAAATACGCAGGCAAGCACCAAGCCAATTCCCATAAGCAACAGGAACAAAAGCGCGGTACTATTGGCGTTAAACGCAAAAGAGAAAGGTTGCATCGATTGTGTTTCAACCGCAATCGCTGGTACAAATGACAACGAGGTAAGCGGAACAAAACAGGTCGTAAAAAAGACAGTTTTCATGCTAAGTATGTATTACAGTTTATTTCAAAGACAAGTCCCCCCTGAAAGAAGGATGCTCCAATACGAGGTACAAATCCCTATCTACCAGCAGCTCTCTTCTTCCTTTTCTGGATTTCTTCCTCATTTACCCGCAAAGGTAAAGCTCCCTTGTACTATAGGTATGGTGCAGATTTTACAAAAAGGAATAGACCAGATTGAAAAGAAGAAATCGGAGCGTAGTGAAAATCGAAACGTAGTGAAAATCGTAACGTAGTGAAAATCGTAACGTAGTGAAGATTCATCGAACTCCAAAACCAATATAAAATAGGTGAGATATATTCATCGAGCTCCAAAACCAATATAAAATAGGTGAGATAGACGATGAAACGATGAGAGGATGAGAGGATGAGATTTTCTAATTTAAGGATACATCTATTCTTTAAACGATAATCTGGCAAAAAAGCGAAATAGTTATCGGTTGATTGTTGTTTGTTGATTGTTGTTTGTTGATTGTTGTTTGTTGTTGAGATTTTCTGAGTAGGCATTTGTTCTTTAATCGAAAGAATTACACAAAAAAGCGAAGAAGCAAAAAAGCAACTTGCGAAATAGTTATCGGTTGTTTGTTGATTGTTGTTGAGATTTTCTGAGTAGGCATTTGTTCGCTAATCGAAAGAATTACACAAAAAAGCGAAGAAGCAACTTGCAAAAAAGCAACTTGCGAAAAAACAACTTGCGAAAAAACAAAACGCACACCACCACACCCTCAACAAAAAAAAGACCAATTCATCTTTTATTTACTCCTTTGTGATTTGAATCATAAAAAGCAGGTGTAAGAAGGCGGTAACTTTGGGTTAAAATAATATCTAAACTATATCAAGATGAAATCAAAAGTCCTATCATTTATGCTACTTGCAGGTTGTTTAACACTCGTATCATGTGGTGAAAAATCGGCAAAACCTAGGTCAGAAGAAAGTGTAACAACGAATGAGCGAAAAGTAGAAACGGCAACTCCTAGCCCATCGAGTTCAGCAAATGCGGCCAATGCACCTGCTTCTGAACGAATTGATTTAGTAAATAAAGGCAAAGGGCCAATCAAAACCTTGTTACTAGGTGATATTGATCAAGCCATGGCAGCAAAAGGCCAAGAAGTATTCAAAACCATGTGTACGGCTTGTCATAAAACAGACAAGAAGTTTATTGGACCAGCGCCAAAAGGCATTTTAGAACGTCGTACGCCAGAATGGGTAATGAACATGATTTTAAATCCCGAAAATATGATTGAAAATGATCCATTAGCACAAGATTTACTTAAGGAATTTAATGGTGCACCGATGGCGAACCAAAATCTTACAGAGGAAGAGGCTCGTGCCGTACTGGAATATTTTAGAACACTGTAACCTTAATACCATCAAGTATGAAAAAGTATATCACACTCAGTTTAGTGAGTTGTCTGGTTGGACTTACCTTCATCAGTTGCAACAAGTCCAAGCAAAATAATAAAGGAGCGCTTTCCTCCAATGCAGCGGAGAAAGTGTATGTAGCACCTGGAGAATACGACGAATATTATGGTTTCTTTTCAGGGGGATTTAGCGGCCAATTATCTGTATATGGATTGCCATCAGGGCGATTATTCAAAGTGATTCCCGTATTCTCTCAAGATCCAGAAAAAGGCTACGGCTATAGTGAAGAAACAAAACCCATGTTGATGACTTCTCATGGTTTTATTCCTTGGGATGATTCCCACCACCCGGATATTTCTCAAACCAATGGAGAATTAGACGGTCGATGGATTTTCATCAATGGAAATAATACACCGCGTATTGCGCGTATCGATTTGGAAGATTTTAGCACAGCCGAGATCATTGAAATCCCAAATAGTGCGGGAAATCACAGCTCGTCTTTCGTAACAGAAAATACTGAATATGTAGTGGCTGGAACCCGTTTTTCGGTTCCTATTCCACAACGCGATATTCCAATTAAAGAGTACAAAGGAAACTTTAAAGGAAGTTTATCCTTCATTAAAGTAGATCAACAATCAGGAGAAATGGATTTGGCCTTCCAGATTCAAATGCCTGGTTTCAACTATGACTTATCACACCCTGGGCGTGGTAAATCTCACGGATGGTTCTTCTTCACCACCTATAATACCGAAGAAGCACATAGTTTACTAGAAGTGAATGCCTCTCAAAACGACAAAGATTTTATTGCGGCAGTCAACTGGAAAAAAGCAGAAGAGTATATCAAAGCGGGAAAAGGAAAAAAAATGCCCGCGAAATATGCACATAATAAGTTTGACAATGCCACGCATATGGCCACGCACACCATGAAAGAGGAAGTGCTTATTTTAGATGCGAGTGAGTTTCCTGATTTAGTGTATTTATTACCTACGCCAAAATCACCCCATGGCTGTGATGTTGATCCATCAGGAGAATACATCATTGGAAATGGTAAACTTTCGGCCAACCTAACGGTACACTCTTTTACAAAAATGTTGGATGCCATCGAGAAAAAGAAATTTGATGGAGAGGCTTATGGTCTTCCGATTTTAAAATTCGAGGATGTATTAGCTGGTGTAGTAGAACAACCGGGATTAGGTCCGTTACACACTGAATTTGATGGCAAGGGGAATGCCTATACCACCTTCTTTATATCTTCGGAAGTAGTAAAATGGAAATTGGGCACTTGGGAAATCATTGACCGTAAACCAACCTTCTATTCTGTTGGACACTTGATGATTCCTGGAGGAAACTCAAGAAAACCAGATGGAAAATACTTGGTTGCCATGAACAAAATTACCAAAGACCGCTATTTGCCTGTAGGTCCAGACTTGAACCACTCGGCTCAGCTCTATGATATTTCAGGGGATAAGATGGAGTTATTACTTGACTTCCCGACCATTGGAGAACCGCATTATGCGGCCGCCATTAAAGCGGACAAGATCAAGGATAAGGCCCGACAGATTTATAAGCTAGATGAAAATAAACACCCCTACGCAGCTAAATCACCTGCCGAAACAAAAGTAACGCGAAACGGAAAAGAGGTACACATTTACATGACGATGATTCGCAGTCACTTTACCCCAGATAATATTGAGGGAATTAAAGTGGGCGATAAAGTGTATTTCCACGTGACCAACTTAGAGCAAGATTTTGACGTACCCCACGGAATCAGCATGTTAGGTGCCAATACAGCTGAACTCTTAGTTACTCCTGGAAAAACAGAAACTTTTGTATGGGAACCAAAACAAGTTGGGGTTTGGCCTTTTTACTGTACGGATTTCTGTTCGGCTCTGCATCAAGAAATGCAAGGTTATGTGCGCGTATCTCCTGCAGATTCAACACTTCCGCTTTCGTGGTCTTTAGATGATGAATAACAAGTTATACAAAGCCGCTTTTTAATTTTAATTCACAAAAGGACAGGCGTAAAACCCTGTCCTTTTTAAAAAGAAAAACATGAAAAAATCCTCTATTTTAATGATAGTGGGGGCTGGTTTACTCTTATCCCTATTCTATTTTCCGCTATGGAACATTGAACTTGGAGCTCCACAATATCCAATTCCCTTGGGAATGAATATTTATATTGATGGGATTAAAGGTGTAGGAGAATTTGACCTTCAAAACATTGATGGTTTGAATCATTATATTGGAATGAAAACCATCCCCAAACCTGAGCAAATGTGGGAATTTACCGTTTTCCCTCTTGTCGTGGCTTCCATGGCTATCCTCGGTATTGCCCTGGGTATTGGAGGATACTTCAATAAAGTAAAACCCTCTTTCTTTTTGGTTTGGCTTATTGTAATGGCTCTTTTAGGAATTGCAGGTATGTATGATTTTAACCTTTGGCTCATCGATTATGGCAGTGATTTAGATCCCCACGCCATCATGAAAATGGTAGATGCCCAAGGAAATCCCTTAACCTATGAGCCTCCCCTATTTGGGCATCGCAAAATTCTAAATTTTGATGCTTATTCTTATCCTCATCTTGGGGCTTACCTGATGGGATTGGGATTGTTGCTGACCTTCCTAGCTTTTGTGCTGGGAACTAAATCTAAAAAACAATAATATGAAACCATTCGCTTATTTTCTCCTTCTTGTACTTTTTGTTTCTTGTACCGTAAAAGTACAACCCATTGACTATGGCACGGATGATTGTGACTTTTGTAAAATGGGAATTGTCGATACTAAACACGCCGCTCAATTGGTCACCACCAAAGGCAAAAATTATAAGTTCGATGCCATCGAATGTATGTTGCATTATATCGAACAACAAAATCAACCCCTTACCGTATATCAGCATCTTTTGGTTGCCGATTTACTCAACCCTGGGGTGTTGATTCCAGCAGAGCAAGCTCATTTCATCATCTCTAAAAATATTCCGAGTCCGATGGGTGCCTTTTTATCTGCTACTAAAACCAAGGAACAAACCGCCAAGCTAATTGAAGAATATACCGGCGAACACTATACATTCGCTGCACTTCGTCAACAATTGTCTCATCATTAATTCTTACAAGCCCTCTAATCCCTTTACTTTTATGAAAAACACACTTAAAATTATATGCAGTATTATTTTACTTGTACATGGATGGGGAACAAGTGCTAAAACCATTACTGTTCATCCGAAAGGGACGGTAAACACCATTAAAAAGGCGATTGCCCTGGCGGAGGACTATGATCTGATTCTCGTAGAAGCTGGTACCTACAAAGAAACGGATATCCACATTACGAAACCCCTTACACTACTCAGCAAAAATGCGATTGTAGATGGCGAAAACAAAGGAGAAATCTTTGTCATTCAAGCGGATTATGTAACCATCAAAGATTTTACGATTATCAATGTTGGAACGAGTTACATCAAAGACTATGCAGCCATTCGCGTACGAGAAAGCAAACACTTTATCATTGAAAATAATACCATCAAAGATTTATTCTTTGGTATTTATCTTGAAAAATCAAAAGAGGGCAAAGTATTATCCAACAAAATTTACGGCAAAGCTAAGAGTGAGTTTAATTCAGGGAATGGAATTCAACTCTGGTATTGCAACAACATCGAAATTAAAAACAATTATGTAGAACGAGTTCGAGATGGAATTTACTTAGAGTTTTCTAATTTTTGTACCATACACAACAACATCAGTAAAAACAATGTTCGTTATGGACTACACTTTATGTTTTCTAACCATGATGTGGTTACGAATTGTTCTTATACCAACAATGGAGCTGGTGTAGCAATTATGTTTTCTAAATCCATGAAGATGAGTCACAATGTATTTAGTGACAACTGGGGATCTGCCGCCTATGGTGTACTGCTCAAAGAGGTCAATGACACGGAAATAAGCTACAATGTATTTAAAAATAATACGACGGCTATTAACATTGAAGGATCGAATCGCATACAATATACCCACAATGATTTTATCAGCAATGGATGGGCATTAAACTCAAGAGGGGCGAATTATCAGAACCTCGTGAATCACAATAATTTTTTAAATAACTCTTTTGACTTACTCTATCAGGGACAGCTCAACCAGAATAATTTTGATTCGAATTACTGGAGTAATTACACGGGCTATGACTTAGATAAGGATGGAATTGGCGATGTTCCCTATCGCCCGATTAAGCTCTTCTCCTACATTGTCAACAAAACGCCTGAGTCGATTATTTTTCTCCGTAGTCTATTTGTGGATATCATCGATTTCTCAGAGAAAGTATCTCCTGTATTTACGCCAGATAATTTAGTAGACAACCAACCTTTCATCAAACAAATTCAACATGATAACAATAACTAATTTACATAAGAGATTTGCAGATAACCAAGTACTTCAAGGGGTTGACCTCACTATTGACCAAGGGGTATTGGCTATTTTGGGTCCGAATGGAAGTGGTAAAACAACCTTGAACAAATGTATTCTATCGATGGTTTATCCCGATCAAGGAACGATTGAAATTAAAGGCCAAAATATAGAAAATCAATGGAAATATAGAAAAGACATCGACTATTTGCCTCAAATTGCCAATTTTCCAAACAACATTACCGTCATCGAACTTATTCAGATGATCAAAGATTTAAGGGAGGATAAAGAAAAAGACCACCAACCCTTGGTTGAGCTTTTTAAACTCACGCCTTTTCTAAACAAAAAACTCAATAAGTTATCAGGAGGAACTAAACAAAAGGTAAACCTCTTGTTGACGTTTATGTTTGACAATCCTATTCTGATTCTCGATGAACCTACAACAGGATTGGATCCAGCAGCTATGATTACCTTGAAGCAGCTCATCCTCAAGGAAAAACAAAAGGGAAAAACGATTCTAGTTACTTCTCATATTATGAGTTTCGTTGAAGAAATATCCGATCAAATTATTTTTATTCTCGAAGGGAAAATATACTTCAAAGGTACGATTGAACAGCTAAAAGAATCTACTCAGCAAGATACTTTTGAACATGCTATTGCTAATCTTTTAATCGATTAATATGCTTAAAATTCTAAAATATAGTTGTTATGACTTAATGCGCAGTAGATGGAGCTACTTCTATTTAGGCTTCTACTTGCTCTTGGGCTTCGTCTTGTTATTTTTGAATCACGATATTGGCAAGGCCATTATTACTTTAATGAATATCATTATTGTGCTCGTGCCGCTCATCAGTACGATTTTTGGCATCATGTACTACTATGATTCCAAGGAATTTACAGAACTTCTATTAGCATTACCTGTAAAGCGCTCCGCTATCTTTATTGGACAATACCTCGGTGTTGCCTTATCTTTATCGATGAGTTTATTAATCGGTTTGGGTATTCCCTTTATCTGTTATGGTCTGTTTGAATCGGATATCATCTTTGAGTTTCTCTCCCTTTTAGGCATAGGTGCTTTCTTGACTTTTATCTTTAGTGCACTGGCGTATAACCTAGGGTTGAGAAATGAAAACAAAATCAAAGGATTTGGCCTAGCCATCCTCTTGTGGTTGTTTTTAGCGGTAATCTACGATGGTATTTTCTTGAGTATCTTAATGGTTTTTGGCGATTATCCTTTAGAGAATATTGCGCTAATTGGAACCATCCTCAATCCCATTGACTTATCGCGTATTCTGATTCTACTCAAACTCGATATCTCTGCCTTATTGGGCTATACAGGGGCCGTATTTAAAAAATTCTTCGGTAGCAGTGCTGGGAGTCTTATTTCATTTTTACTCTTGTCCCTTTGGACCCTACTTCCTATTCTATTGATTTATGTAACGGGGAAAAAGAAAAACTTTTAAAGGGGAGGTTGGTTGTTCGTTGTTGGTGGTGAGAGGATGAGGTGATGAGATGATGAGGTGGTGAGGTGATGAGGTGGTGAGATGGTGAGGTGGTGAGATGATGAGGTGGTGAGATGATGAGGTGGTGAGGTGATGAGGTGGTGAGAGGATGAGGTGGTGAGGTGGTGAGGTGATGAGGTGGTGAGGTGGTGAGAGGATGAGGTGGTGAGAGGATGAGGTGGTGAGATGATGAGAGGATGAGAGGATGAGAAAATAAGAGGATGAGGTGATGAGCGGATGAGGTGATAAGAGGATGAGGTGGTGAGAGGATGAGGTGGTGAGGTGATGAGGTGATGAGGTGGTGAGATGATAAGGTGGTGAGATGATGAGGTGGTGAGATGATAAGGTGGTGAGATGATAAGGTGGTGAGATGATGAGGTGATGAGGTGGTGAGAGGATGAGGTGATGAGGTGATGAGCGGATGAGGTGATGAGGTGATGAGGTGGTGAGATGATGAGGTGGTGAGATGATGAGGTGATGAGGTGATGAGAGGATGAGGTGATGAGGTGATGAGGTGATGAGATGGTGAGATGATGAGGTGGTGAGATGATGAGGTGGTGAGAGGATGAGAAAATAAGAGGATGAGGTGGTGAGGTAGTGAGGTGGTGAGGCTGTAAACCGTAAACCGTAAACTGTAAACCGTAAACTGTAAACCGTAAACTGTAAACCGTAAACCGTAAACCGTAAACCGTAAACTGTAAACCGTAAACTGTAAACCGTAAACTGTAAACTGTAAACTGTAAACCGTACCCCGTACCCCATACATAACCTAAAAAAACAATTTCCCTTTTTTGATTCGAATTTGTTGTTTCACTTCAATCTCTTTGATGGTTCGAATGACGGTTTCCACGCGCAGACCAGTCATATCTGCAATTTGTTGTCTAGTCAAGTCAACCTGATATTCCTTTTGATTGCCGTTGCTTTGGTCTTTTATGTAATTGAGTAGCGTTAAAATGCGCTTTTCTGAATCATTAGAAGAGATCTCAGGTGCCATAATCGACTTATAGTACAAACGAGAAGAAAGGGCTTTAAGCATGTCAAAACAGCTCGTCTTTTCATTTTCTAACAACCAATAGAAGTCAGTTTTGCTAATCAACAACATACGTGTAGGTTGGAGCGTAACTGCATTGGCAGGATAATTCACCGAACAAAATAACGGTGGTTCACCAAAACTTTCTCCATCAGCAAACAGCCCTTGGATGAATTCCTTACCATCTTCATTGTAATTGTTCATTTTGACCTTTCCCTGTACAATTTGGTAGTAGTATCGCGGCTCTTCTCCTTGAGAAAAAATGGTTTCATTCTTGTCAAATTCTTTGATAAAACCTTGATAACGAAGTAAAATACTTGGATCGATCATAGTAAAGCAGTATTGAATATAAATACTACTAAATTTACAACTAATTTCAGGGATAATGACAAAAAAAGAGCGGTAATGGGATTATCGCTCTTTTCTATTTATTTTATCCTTTCAAAGGATGCTTGATCCAATCGATACCAATGATGAGGTTCACCGTCTAAATCAAAGGTTTCTATACGCGTAAATCCCAGTTTGGTCAAAATCTTATTTGAACCGTCATTGTCGCAATCTGCCATGGCAAATACCTCCTCAAAGCCCAACTGATTGAATCCGTAATCCAAACAAGCCATCGCTGCTTCGGTAGCAATGCCCATGCCCCAATACTTCTGGCGCAAACGATAGCCTAAATCGTGATAATTGACGTGGTTATTCGTCAGATCTGTAACAAATTTAAATCCCGTCCATCCAATAAAATCACCTGTTTTTTTATCTACCATCGCCCAACGTCCAATGCCATTATCCTTATATTGTTGGCGAATAAAATCAAGGACACCAACTACCTCTTCTCTACTCTGCACGGGGTGTTTGCCCAAATATTGATGTACTTCTGGATTGGAGTCCAAATCGAACATTCCCGCTACATCCGTAGGTAGTAGTTCTCGAATAAACAATCGCGGAGTTTCTATTATATGCTCCATATTCTTTGATTTTTAAAATTATTATGACTCGTTGCCTTACATCACAAGGAATTAACGAGGTAAATCCACAACAAAAATACAACAAAAAAGAAAGGTAAGGGAGGGGGGGATAGTTAGCGGTTTACAGTTAGCAGTTAACTGTTAAAATTCTCGATTAAAGAACAATTTGACTCTTCAGATGATTTCAACCGATAACCGATAACGGTTCATCACTCCTCCAAAGCATAGAGGGTGTCCACGAAATGACGAACACCCCTTGCCTCTTCTTTATTGTGGTGGAGATTCAGAGCATGCGCTACTTCTTGTTGGAGTTCCAGAAAGTAATCCATCATGACAAACAACGCTTGCCAATTGCGGATAATCGACGAATCACTATACGTTTGCAACAGCCTCTGATATTGAGGCTCTGTTAAATATTGCTGCATAAATTTACCTGATTTCCCTACGGAAACGGAAAAGTGATGCTGAGCACCAATACTCCAAGCAATCATCTCCATAAAAACAGGACGAACGACTGTTTCCAACATCTCTTTCGCATAGGTTACTTCACCTCGTTTCAAGCCCTTTGCCACATTGGTAATGCACCACCAAAATTCATTGCTAACCTCATTAAATTGACGTTGTGTAGGCCTTTGAACATGATAGTCTTTATCTGAAGTTGGTGCAATATCCTGAAACAAATAATCTTTATCGAGCCAAACAACAGTCAAACTATCCGATGTAAAATGAGTTTCTATTTTTTCTTTGGGAAAGAGCGTGATATCTAAACGAAACCCCTCCCTAAAAATAGTAAGGAAGGTAAAAGACACTTTTTCAATGGAATCGTCTTTCCCTAATTCCATTTCATCTGGCAACTGTTGCACTAATGGAGTTCCCAATGTTAACAACCAGGAACGATCTTCTAAAAAAGAATCCAGGGCATTCACCACCAATAAAAGATCAAAATCTTGATGAATATCTGCTTTGATATGTGAATTCGCCCTTGATCCATTGAGCAATACAGCGCGTATTCTACTGTCGTTAGAGGCTAGATCAAGGATTTTATTTTGAATATCGTCAGGATTGTACATGTAGGCAAATGTAAATTAGAAAATGAAGATACGAAAAAATGAAGGCAAACAACCGATAGCTTTTTTGTGTTTTTGTATTTGTGCTTTTTTGTCAACTCTTCTCTTGAAAAACAATTTGGCTCTTCAGATAATTTCAACCGATTACTGATAACCCATAACCGATTACTGAAATAAGAAAGAGAAGTAGGAAATTGGATAGTAGGTTAAGATGGTGAGAGGATGAGGCGTTTTGAACGTCCCTAAATAAGCATTTGTTCTTTAGTTGAAAGAATTTTGCGAAAAAGCACCTTACTAAAAAGCAAAAGAAAATAAGGTTGAAAATTCTCGATTAAAGAACAATTTGGCTCTTCAGATAATTTCAACCGATAACCGATAACTGATAACCCATAACCGATAACAGTTAACCAATAAAAAAGACTACCTTTAACTATAAAAAGACTATGAAAATCCTCCTTATAGAAGATGAAAAAGAGCTGCGTTCCATTATGAAGGAGTCTTTAGCAAAAGAGCACTATATAGTTGAAATGGCAGAAAACTACAAACAGGGAATAGAAAAGCTAGTGGGGTATGACTACGATTGTATCCTCTTGGATATCATGCTTCCCGATGGTAATGGCATAGATTTACTACGGGAAATCAAGCGAATGGAAAAAGAGGACTCGGTCATTATTATTTCGGCCAAAGACTCCATTGACGACAAAGTTCTGGGACTAGAACTAGGTGCGGATGACTACCTGACAAAGCCCTTTCATCTATCTGAATTACTCGCGCGTATTAAATCCGTCTTAAGGAGAAAAAATCAACATGGTTTTCAGAGTATTAAGTGGAACAACGTGGAAATATTCACAGATGAACGCACCGTTCTGGTAAATGGCAGTTCCATAACCTTAAACCACAAAGAATTTGAATTGTTGTACTACTTCATTGTAAACGCCAATCGATTGGTGACCAAATCTTCTTTGGTGGAACAAATATGGGGGGATAATATGGATGAGGCCGATAGCTATGATTTTGTATATTCACAAGTCAAAAACCTTCGAAAAAAAATGAAAACACACCAAGCGGAGGTCAATATACAATCCGTTTATGGCATGGGATATAAACTTGTACAGGAATAAGATGAAATTACACCATTATATGTTGGGCTATTTGTCTGTTGGAATCATCGTGGTTTTAACCGCTTGGGTTGGTCTTTTTTATGCATTTATGACAGATGAAGTCTATGATAATATTGACGATGGCTTAAAGAACAGCAAGACTGAAATCATCAAAAAAGCCTATAGCAACCCGCAGGTAGAGAGCTTTTTGCCGTTTGGCACGAATGGATTCCGCATTACCCCTTTAGAACCAGGTGAATACGCTAAAAAAAACGTCTTCAGTACAGCAATGATCTATATGGATGCCGACGACAATGACGAACCTGTTCGCATGTTAACCACTACCTTTATCGATCAAAAGGGAGACCCCTATCTGCTTGAAATTCGAACCTCTACTATTGAAGCAGATGACTTATTACGCGATTTTGGCTTAGCCGTATTTATCTTGTATCTCGCCTTGTTAGCGAGTATTTATATCATTAACCACTTCCTGCTGAAACGCGCCGTTTGGAGCCCCTTCTATCGTTTATTACACAACCTAAAAACCTATACCCTAGGCCAAAAAATAATTACCGCTGAAACACAAACCCCTATTAAGGAATTTGCAGATTTACAACGCGAAATAAACAAGATGATTGAACGCATTGAAGACATGGTCGAACAACAAAAAACCTTTGTCTCTAATGCCGCGCACGAATCGCAAACCCCATTAGCCATCATCAATAATAAACTCGAATTACTAGTAGAAGCAGAAGACTTAAGCGAACATCAAATCAATCAAATTCAATCCATTCACCAAAGTTTAACGCGCTTAATTAAGCTGAACAAATCACTTTTAATGCTCGCTAAGATTGAAAACAAACAATTTGTGCAATACCAAGAAGTGTATTTTAATCAAATCGCAAAAGATCTCGTAGAGGATTGGGAAGATATACTAACCTATAAAAATATCGAAATTGTTCTACAGGAGTTAGCTCCTTCTCGTAGTGTTCTCATGGACAAAGGCTTGGCCATAACCCTAGTGCAAAACTTGCTCAAAAATGCAATTACCCACAATATTCCTCAAGGCAAAATTGTCATTGAATTCCAGACCAATTCCTTTTCAATCAGCAATACAAGTATATGGAAAACACCTTTGGACGAAAAATTAATCTACAACCGATTTTATAGAAGTACCACCAATGAAGAGTCTACAGGATTGGGATTAGCACTAGTCCAAACGATTATCAAAGTTACACCTCCCCTATCTATGCACTACGAATACAACGGAATGCACTGTTTTAGCATTCGTTGGTAGTTTTTCAGTTATCGGTTAACAGTTATCGGTTAACAGTTGATTATCTGATTTAAGGAGATATTTTCTTTCATCCAAAATTCGCTTAATTGGTTTATTTGCTTAATCGGTTAAACCACCGAACCTTCCTAAACAGTTAACGGTTAACAGTTATCGGTTAACAGTTGATTATCTGATTTAAGGAGACATTTTTTTTATCCAAAATTCGCTTAATCGGTTAAACCACTGAACCCTTCCTAACTCATTAAACAAATCTCCCTTAATCGATGATCTTACGAAAACACAAAAAAACAAAAAAACAAAAACACAAAAAAACACCTCAAAAAACATTTCTCTGAGGTGTTCATACTTAACATTACATAAAATTGGTTACAAAAAGTTATCGCTAACTCGGTTTTACTTTGCGTATTGTTTGTGTCCATCGATATAGAGTACACCTTCGTTTACATCAAACTTATACGTACGGTCTTCATATATATTTTCTCCTTTTTTTTCCAAAATAATGCTTTTAGCATCTGCTTCAGGCAAAAATAATTCAAGTTTTGCTTGATCTTCACTCAGCAAGACAAAAGCACTAATCACAGCACTGTCTTCAGTTGTAACAGGATTTAGTCGTATTCCCTCATCAAACAACCTCAAACACGTTTGTCTTAAGGTACTCCATGTTTCACCAGCACTACTTAAACAGCCCTGATTATCTTTATCTCCTCCTATAAGTTGGGTTTCTTGCGTCGTTTCCTCTACAATACTAGTAGTTGTTTTCTTTGGTGTATTATTACACCCAACAAACATAAATAAGCCTAAAATTAATCCAATTCCTTTATTCATCTTGCTCTTTTTTTAATTTCTTTCTCTTTTGCTAGAAGTATTATACCTTCCTCTACACCTATAAATTTCAAATGATGTAGTACGGAACAAGATACAACAAATAATTAAAGGCAACTAGACTCCCCCCTAAATCTTACTAATTAATTAATACACCACGCTGTTTTTCAGCCCTATACAAGATAAGCCCTCCATTGAACAGTGATGTTTTTTTTGTCCTTTTAGTGTAATCGCAATTCATTCCCAATTCATTCCAGATTCGCAACATACATTTGTCTTATAAATTGAAAAACAGAAACTGCTATGAAAAAATTAAACACGTTATTTTTGGGAATTCTCAGTGTATTTGCTTTACTAATGAGCGAACCTATACAAGCAAAAGATGTGATTATAACAAAAAGTGAATTACCTAAAAAGGCACTAGCTTTTATGGATACACATTTTAATGGTAAAACGATTCAACTGGTAGAAAAAGATGTTGATTTACTCACTGTATCCTATAAAGTAACCTTTGCGGATCAGGTCGAAATAGAATTCGACAAAAAAGGAGAATGGGACGAAGTGGACGGCAATAAGGCTCCTCTTCCAACAACATTTATCTTAGCACCGATTGTAACCTATGTAAAAACAAACTATCCTGAAGCTCACATTGTCAAAATAGATAAGGAAACTCGACTATTTGAAGTAAAATTAGACAATGGACTTGAATTAGAATTCTCTAAATCGGGAGTATTTAAACGCATTGACAACTAATACAACAAAAGATGAACAAGAAAATAATTGCTATAGCCCTTTTCACTACACTGAGTTTTACTTTTACAGCTTGCAGTAGTGATGACAACAATCCGGTACAAATCGAACAAGTAACGTTAGAACAACTGCCTACAACAACGCAACAGTTTATTGCCAATACGTTTCCGAACGCTTCGGTAGTGGGTGCTAATAAAGTAACGAAACCCAATTACTACGGTTCTTATTACAAAATTACGCTCAACAATCGGGTGGAGATTGATTTTGATCAAGACGGAAATTGGACAGAAATTGAAACAGAAGATCGCTCTGCGATTCCAACAGATTTTCTAGTTCAAGAAGTGCCGTTAATCTACGCTTATACCACCGAACACTATAAAGCCAATTACATCATTGAAATTGATCGAGAGCGCAAAGGATATGAAGTGAAGTTAAACAATGAATTAGAACTAATCTTCAACAAAGATCAAGTATTTGTTGGAATTGACAGCGATACAGCTGATGACGATGAATTAATTTCTTATGTGGACTTACCTCCTAGCGTTCAATCACTTTTAAACGAACATTTTTCTTCTTCTGAATTTGTGCTGATTAAGAAAGAAGTGGATGCAAAAGAAACAGAATATAAAGTGTATACAACCGATGGGTTTCAGCTCGAGTTTAACCAAGCAGGAGATTGGATGGCTATCGAATCCAAGCAAGGAAAAGAGATTCCTACAGCCCTATTTCCAGCAACAATCACGACCTACATCCAACAACATTACAGTGCTTTTAAACACACAGGAATAGAGAAAAAAAGAACTGGATATGAAGTAGAATTGAAAAAGGGAAAACAAGAAATAGAACTTTTATTTGACCAAGAAGGTAACTTGCTTGGTATAGATGACGATTAACCTAAATAAGACCGCTTTTTAGATTTCAGGAGGATGCTTTTAACAAGGCATCCTCTTTGTTTTTAGCGTCAATTATTCAAAATACAAAAGGAAAGAGGGCAAAATGATAGATTCACAAGCGATATGACTCAGTAAAAGCAAAAAATACCCACCTAAAAAACACGCGAGCGTTAGCACACAAACCAGCTGCAATATAGAGTCTTACCCCAACAAACTGGAGCTATTAGACAAAAAAGAAATAAAAAAGAAGATCCTCTTTTGAAATTAAATCCACTTTTTTATTTGCTAAACTATTAAAAAGCTTATTTTTGTCCTACAAATTAATAATACCCAAAATTTAATACTGTGGAAAACGCAAACGCAATTAAACTAATTAAGTTAATCCAATCTGATTTAGTTACTAACGGTCTTGTAGTGGATCAAATAGTTCCAAACCTTAAGAAATTAAGAGAATACGCTTTACTAGAAGAGGTTCCTACTTTAGTAAAAGCGATTAGACTTACGTATGAACACATTGAAAATAACAGCGGTTTTTTCATTGCGATTCCAAATGACGAGCCAATCGAAGAAGGTGAATCAGCGGACGATGTACTTGTACCAACAGAAAACGATATCGAAAGCTTGCAATACTTATTGTCTCTTTTCAAAGATCCAACAAATAAGCATAACATTGCTGATTTAAAAGAATATAACGCTAAGTTGTTAGCATAAAAAAAGGCCTGGTTTTTACCAGGCCTTTTTTTATGATTTATTTAGCATTAATCCCGTCCTAAATATTTGAATTAATCGGCATTAGCTCTATTTTAGCCCATTCAAATTAAAGACTCAAAATTATGGTTAATCTATTTAGGATTATAGCTTTTTTAGAAGGAGTATCTCTTCTTGTGCTTATATTTATCGCCATGCCTCTAAAATATATATGGGACAGCCCGTATATGGTACAAAAAGTAGGGATGGCTCACGGTATCTTATTCATTGCATACATCGTTTTCGCTGTTTTAATAAAGAATGAGTTAAAATGGTCAAACAAAACCTTATTTTTAGCGTGTATTGCCTCAATAATCCCATTTGGCACATTTGTGGTGGAGAAAAAAATAAAAAAGCAAATTAACGAAAAAAATGCCTAAAACTTAAGCTTTTTGCAATACATTGTTCGAAACACAACAATAATATAACGTAAAAAGAAGGCTTATTGCTTTTATATAATTTCGTTTTTCTCTAAAAAATTGTATTTTCCTTATAAAAAATGCATATTAAAAAACTTTATAGTATATTTGCAACGTAAACGAAACAATAGTAGCTATTACGATAGCGGACAAGTGAAAGTAAAAATTAAATTATGAAAAAAATCACATTATCTTTGTTAGCACTTACGGTAGGTATCTGTGCTAATGCTCAAGACAAGCCATACAATAAGTGGTCAGTTGATTTAAACGCAGGTATTGCTAAGCCAGTAGGAACATTGAGCAAAGGATACACTGCTAAAACATTTGAAAACTTACATTTAGATGGTGGTGTTAGATATAGCATCAACAACAAAATTGGAGTTAAAGCTTCTTTTGGTTATGACAAAATCGATAACTGGACAAACAGTAATTTAAATGTTCAAAGTAATTTCTACAGAACAAGTTTAGAAGGAGTTGTAAACTTAGGTAGAGTTTTAAACTTTGAAAACTGGACAAACACATTAGGCTTACAATTTCACGCAGGTGGGGGATACTCTTGGTTAAACGGAGATAACTTTTCTGGAACAGACAACATGGGACACATCATGGCTGGTTTAACAGGACAAGTGAAATTACACCGTAGAGTAGCTTTAAATGCTGACTTCACTGTGATTCAAAATACACAACACGACAGAACTTGGGACGGTCTAAACACTACAGATCGCGCTGTTTTCCAAGGAACAATGTTTAACGCTTCAATGGGTATCTCTATCTATTTAGGTAAACACGGTCAACACGCTGACTGGTATTCTGAGGAATCTCAAACTAAAAAAGACATCAACTCTTTAGCGAACAGATTAGATCAAATCGAAGCTATGTTAGTTGACACAGATAACGACGGAGTAGCTGATTACTTAGACTTAGAGCCTAATACACCAGCTGGAGCTTTAGTTGATTCTAGAGGAAGAAACATTGACAAAAACAACAACGGTATCGCTGACAACATCGAAGATTATTTCCAAGAAAAATACGGAAATACATCAGAAATGAATGCTGACGACGCTGCAATGGTTAAAGAATTAATCAACAAAGGGTACGTAGCTGTTAATTTCGATTTCGATAAAGTACAACCTACTACTATTGAAGGTGTAAACTTCATCGTTGCTTACATGAAAAACAATCCTTCAGCTTCTTTAGAGGTTAATGGATATGCTGATTCAACAGGAAACAAAGATTACAACCAAAAATTATCTACAAGACGTGCTAACGCAGTTAAAGATTTATTGGTTAAAGCTGGAGTTCCTGCAGGTAAAGTTTCTGCTAAAGGAAATGGTATCGACGGATCACAAGCTAAAAACATCGCAAGAAAAGTAGTTTTCAAAGTAAACTAATTTCCCTTGTAAATTATAATAAAAAGCACAAGCGTATAGCTTGTGCTTTTTTTGTTTTAATGCGTACCTTTGCATTTAAATAAGTAGTTATGAAATTTGATTTACAATCTGATTATAGTCCAACTGGAGATCAACCAGACGCGATTAGCCAATTGACGCAAAGTATTTTGGAAGATCAGAAATATCAAACTTTAGTGGGGGTTACGGGATCGGGTAAGACATTTAGCATTGCCAACGTAATTAAAGAAGTACAAAAACCAACCTTAGTTTTAGCACACAATAAAACATTGGCCGCGCAATTGTATTCTGAATTTAAAAGTTTCTTTCCCAATAACGCCGTAGAGTATTTTGTCTCTTACTATGATTACTATCAACCTGAAGCTTTTATCCCTGTTACAGGGCAATATATAGAGAAAGACCTATCGATTAATGAAGAACTAGAAAAACTGCGTTTAAGCACCACCTCTACCCTCTTATCGGGACGTCGAGATGTATTGGTTGTAGCTTCTGTTTCTTGTCTGTATGGTATTGGAAACCCTGTTGAATTTCAAAAAAACGTCATTTCCATTGAACTAGACCAAGAAATTAGTCGCACCCAATTACTTCACCGCCTAGTACAAAGTTTATACGCGCGTACGGAGGCAGATTTTACGGCTGGTTATTTCAGAATTAAAGGAGATACAATTGAAGTTTTTCCAAGTTATGCAGATCATCCGTATCGCATCCACTTTTTTGGCGATGAGATTGAGGCCATCGAAGTATTTGATGTGACCACGGCTCAAGTCATTGAGAAGTTCACCCGTTTAAATATTTACCCCGCCAATATGTTCGTTACTTCACCAGATGTATTAAACAACGCCATTTGGGAAATACAACAAGATCTTGAAAAGCAAACCACCTATTTCAAAGAAATCGGCAAACACCTAGAAGCTAAGCGCTTAGAAGAACGCACGAATTTCGACTTAGAAATGATGAAAGAGCTGGGATATTGTTCGGGAATTGAGAATTACTCCCGCTATTTAGATGGTCGTGAGCCAGGAACACGTCCTTTCTGTCTATTGGATTACTTTCCTGATGACTACTTGATGGTTGTCGATGAAAGTCACGTGACGATTTCTCAAGTTCACGCTATGTATGGAGGCGACCGATCAAGAAAAGAGAATTTAGTAGAATACGGTTTTCGATTACCCGCTGCCATGGATAACCGTCCATTGAAGTTTGAGGAGTTTGAAGCCATGCAAAACCAAGTTATTTACGTTTCAGCAACACCGGCCGATTATGAACTTCAAAAGAGCGAAGGCGTTATTGTAGAGCAATTGATTCGCCCTACCGGACTATTAGACCCTATTATCGAAGTACGTCCAACAGAAAATCAAATCGACGACTTAATTGAAGAGATTCAGCAACGCGTAGATAAAGACGAACGAACACTTGTTACCACACTAACCAAACGCATGGCGGAGGAGTTAGCCAAATATTTTACCAAAATGGGCGTACGCTGTCGCTATGTCCATTCGGATGTAGATACCATCGAGCGCATCGAAATCATGCAGGATTTGCGAAAAGGGTTATTTGATGTTCTTATTGGAGTAAACTTGCTTCGCGAAGGATTGGATTTACCCGAAGTTTCCCTTGTATCGATTCTAGATGCCGACAAAGAAGGTTTCTTGCGCAGCCATCGTTCTCTAACTCAAACTGTTGGTAGAGCCGCTAGAAACGTCAACGGAAAGGCAATTATGTACGCGGACAAGATTACAGCCAGCATGCAAAAAACCATAGACGAAACAAACTATAGACGCGAAAAACAAATTGCCTATAACACCCAGCATAATATTACCCCTACGGGATTGAATAAAAAAATAAGCAACGACCTGATTAAACCAACCTATGACGAGTTGATGACCGAACAGGTAAAAAAAGTGGCTGAAAACCAAGCGAAATACTATTCTAAAGAAGAGCTTCAAAAGCGAATCAACAGCAAACGCAAGGAAATGGAAAAAGCAGCGATGGACCTCAATTTTATGCTGGCTGCCCAATTACGAGATGAAATTCAAATATTAAAAGATAAATTATAACTATCGCTCATGACTAATAACGATATTTTAAAGAAACTGAGAGTTGCTTTACAACTGAGAGACGAACAAATAGTAGAAATTCTTGAATTAGTAGATTTTAGAATTTCTAAAGGAGAACTAGGTAATTTCTTTAGAACTGCTGATCACCCAAAATACATGGAGTGCGGAGATCAAATTTTGAGAAACTTCCTAAACGGTTTGGTTATTTATCTTAGAGGAACGAAAGAAGATCCTAAAAACCCAATGGAGGTTTTACAGAAGAATAAAGAGAATCTTGTAAAAAAAGTAAAAATAGAACAACCTACTGAGGCTAAGCCATTTAAAAACAAACCTAAAGCTGCAAGCCCTTCAGGTAAAAAGCCCTTCGCTAAAACGGATAAACCTAAAAATCCACTAGGAAACATCAAGTTTAACAACGGGAAGAAAAAGTAAGATGGTTGACGGTTGACGGTTGACAGTTGACAGTTGATCGTTGATTATTGATGGTTGATCGTTGATTGTTGATGGTTGATTGTTGACGGTTGATGGTTGATTATTGATGATTGATGGTTGATTGTTGATGGTTGATTATTGATTGTTGATGGTTGATTGTTGATTATTGATGGTTGATTATTGATGGTTGATTATTGATGGTTGATTATTGATGGTTGATGGTTGGCATAAAAATGATCAGATATAAGAAAAGCTAATCCTTTGCTGGATTGGCTTTTTATTTTTGTGAGGTTTGTCTTTTGCAGAAAATTTACAACTTCACAAAGAGCGAAAGAACAAAGAACTGTGGGTTGCTTTTTTGTTTCTTCGCCTTTTTGTTAATTCTTCCGATTGGAGAACAATTTGGCTATTCAGAAAGTCCCACCTCTCTCCTCTCTCTTCTTTCCTCTTTCCAATTTTCACTTTTCTCCATTAAAATACTCAATCTTACTCAAGAACATCGCAGCCATACGATCTGCGCGCCATTTGGCCTCTTCTGCTATTTTACCTTCAAATAACTCATCCACTGTGCGATTAAAAATCTGTTTCCAGCGATCGAAATGCTCTTGATTGACGGGTAATTTAGCATGTGGTGGAAAAGGTCTTCCTGAATACGTGTGTTCTTCTAACAAAACGGTTTGCCAAAATGCGTACATCTTCTCGAGGTGATACTCCCATTTACCTGCTAAGCGCTCATTAAATAGGGGCCCGATTAAATCATCTTGTTGAACCCTACCGTAAAAAGTATTGACCAACAATTGAATATCTTTAAGGTGTTCTATATCTTTACTCATACAATTATTTCTTTTAATTCTCCCCTGCTTTACCGCTAAAATCTCTATCTTTACCTTATGGTTACAATAACAATTTTAGGTTCGGGAAAAGTTGCACACCACCTGATAGGAAATATCCTAGAAAGTGATCAGTTGGAGCTACAACAAATATACGCAAGAAATATGAATTCAGTTACTGATTTAGTACCTGAAGATCGAATTGTAAGTGATATAAAGCAATTAAAACCTGCGGATATATTTGTCATTGCTGTTAGCGATATCGCCATTGAAGAGGTTTCTAGATCCATTGAAATTCCCAACCAATTCGTTGTTCACACCTCGGGTACCATTCCCATGTCTGCCCTACAGCAACAGCGCAAAGGCGTAATGTATATGCTCCAATCCTTCTCTAAAGACAAGGACTTGGACTTCTCTTCTATTCCCTTCTGCATTGAAGCTAACCAAACAGATGATTTTCAATTACTTGAAAATATAGCTGTTAGTTTTTCAGAGCGCGTATACAAAATCTCATCAGAGCAACGCAAGGCGATTCACTTAGCTGCCGTATTTGTCAATAACTTTTCCAATCACATGTTTACCATTGGAGAAGCGATCTGCAAAGAGTATCAAGTGCCGTTTGAAATTTTAAAACCCTTACTCTTAGAAACAGCAGATAAGATTATGCATTTATCTCCTATTGAGGCCCAAACGGGTCCTGCATCTAGAGGAGATGAAAACACCATCAATCAGCACCTAGCGATGTTGACTGATCCTACAAAAAAAGAAATCTATCAACTTATTACAAAATCAATACAAAATAGATAATGTCTAAACACTTTAAAGAAATCATGAACGATATTACTACATTCATATTGGATGTAGATGGCGTTTTAACAGACGGAAAAGTTCACGTTACCAACAATGGCGATTTATTGAGAATCATGAGTATCAAAGACGGGTATGCGATTAAAGCTGCCCTAGAAAATGGTTATCGCGTATGTATCATCTCTGGCGGAAGTAACGAAGGTGTAAAAACAAGATTAAACAATTTAGGCGTAAAAGACATCTTTTTAGGTGTTTCCAACAAAGTGGAAATCTTCAAAAAGTACTGTGCTGATCACAATCTCCAAGCAGCTGAAATTTTATATATGGGAGACGATATACCTGATTACCACGTGATGCAACAAGTTGCACTACCTACAGCCCCACAAGATGCCTCTCCTGAAATTAAGCGTATTTCGCGCTATATCTCACACAAAAATGGCGGTGAAGGCGCTGTACGTGAAGTAATCGAACAAGTGATGAAAACCCAACAAAAATGGTTTCAACACTTTGATGCTAAATACGATTAATCTGCCTTATGCCCTATCAAATACTAAACGATTACGCCATTGTTCTGGGATCTAACTCCCCAAGGCGCAAACAATTTTTGCAAGATTTAGGCTTAACATTTGTCGTTCGCGCTTCGGATATCGAGGAAGATTATCCAGCAGAACTTCAAGCTGCCGCCATCACCGATTATATTGCGCAATTAAAGGCAGATGCCATTACCTTGAAAAGTGACAGAGAAATTCTGATTACCAGTGATACTACTGTATGGAGTGAAGGTTTATCCTTAGGTAAACCAGAGAACAAACAAGAAGCTATCGCCATGTTACAACGTCTATCCGGAAAGATGCACGAAGTAATTACGTCCATCTGTTTAAAAACGACTGCGAAAACACGTGTTTTTCACGTAGTAACAGAAGTTCATTTCAAGCCATTGACGCTAGAGCAGATTGACTATTACATTGACCACTATAAACCTTATGACAAAGCTGGAGCTTATGGAATTCAAGAGTGGATTGGCCTCGTGGGAGTTGCGCGTATCCAGGGTTCTTATACCAATATTGTCGGGTTACCAACAACAGAACTCATGGAAGAATTAATACAGTTTATTAAAGCATAAAATATGTCAGAAGGATATTTATTTAAAGCTATAATCACAGTAATCGCCATTCTTATTTATCTGATTTCAAGAAAAATTATCACGAGTATTATTCACTCTTTTTCGAAAAAATCAGAAATGAAAGAAGGTCGAGAGGCCGTAGTTATTCGCCTATTCAACTTACTTATACTCATTTTGTTGTTTGTTATCATCTTCACGATTTGGGGAGTTGAAAAAGACAATGTATTGCTAACTTTAACCTCTGTATTCACGGTAATTGGCGTTGCTATGTTTGCCCAATGGTCCCTATTGAGCAATATCACAGCAGGAATTTTACTTTTCTTTTCTTTCCCATTCCGCATTGGCGATATTATTCGCATTCAAGATAAAGATTTTCCAACGGAAGGAAGGATTCTAGACATTAAAGCCTTTTATCTCTTATTAGTGACAAAAGACGGAGAGCAAATTTCATATCCCAACAACCTGCTTTTACAAAAGGGAATTGTCATCTTAAGTCCGGATCACTTCGAAACACATGAAAAAAACACCTTACAAGAATAAATGGTTATCAGTTATGGGTTATGGGTTATCGGTTATGGGTTATCAGTTATGGGTTAACGGTTGATAACCGATAACTGTTAACTGTTAACTGTTAACTGTTAACAGTTATCAGTTATCGGTCTGTCAATCGATTTGCAAAAGGCAAACTCCATTTATAGCGCACAGCCAACAAACGCAGTATGATAATACTTCCGGCAGTGGTCAGGTAGATTATTTCTTTATTCACTTGGTAATGGTCTAACAAATAGTATACACATCCTCCAAAGATACACGCTGTGGCATAAATTTCCTTTTGGAAAATAATAGGAATTTGGTTTGCTAAAATATCGCGAATTACCCCTCCAAAACAGGCGGTAATTGTACCCAATGCAATACAAAATACAGGGTGCAAGCCTACAGACATCCCTTTGGCAATACCAATTAGCGTAAAAACGGCAATTCCGATGGTATCAAACAAGAAAAGAGAATAGCGTAAAATCGTAAAGCGCTTATAAAACACCAACGATAGAAAAACCCCAAAAAAGGTAACGTAAAAATAACTGAGGTCTGTCAACCAGAATACGGGCGTAATGCCAATCATCATATCGCGTATAGTTCCTCCACCTACTGCTGTGGCAAAGGCCAAAATAATCATACCAAACAAATCTAGCTTACGCTCACGCCCCGCCAATGCTCCGGAAATAGCGAATGCCAATGTTCCGAGCAAATCTAAAATCTCAAAAAAACTAAACATTTAATAAAATATATTACTCTTTACTTGTAAAATGACTGTAGTCTTTCAAGACTAATTCTACAAATTCTTGGTTATTTAACGCCAATTGACCTTTGTCTATACTCAATTCAGACTCTAGTTTATTGGCCAATGCCTTAATTAAAGAATAATCTCGGCTTTTGATATACTTGAGATAAATCTCTTTCACTACCCCAATATCCGCATCAGACAATCGAATTACTTGAGGAAGTAAAGGTTTATACTCCTGCTCTACTTCTTGGAAGATTGTGGTAGATAAACTTACCCTATTCTTCGTGCTAATGACCGTTGTACCCGCAAAAAAATCGCCTAATCGCTGGCTTTTTGAAGAGGAAATTACACCGATAACTGCTATGAGCCCATTGCCGACATAAAGGTCAATGACTCTAAAAATCCAGCGAATAAAATAATCTACAACTGTCGCTTGATACCCATCAATCTTAATTACTTTAATACCAAGTATTTTCTTTCCTGGCGTCATGCCTTGCATGACTATCTCAAAAATGACCGTATAGAAAATAATGGGAATACTTATAATAATGAAATAAGCATTGATAGACCAAATATCAGTGGGTATTAAATTCGAAAAATGAAAAATCGTATCCATATAATAGAATACGATAAAATAGAGCACTTTAAAGATCATATCCAGCAAACACGCAAGAATTCGCTCCCCCACAGAAGCAGCTTTAAAATCAATTTCTATGTTTTGTGTTGTATTTATTGTTAATTTAGCCATAAATATACTTTTAACCAATCACAGCATGAGAGAAGTCGCGTTTATTAAAAAAAATAAAGAACACTGGCTTTCATACGAAAAGGCCCTCTATTCCTTGCAAACGCAAAAACCAGACTATCTTGCCTCTATGTATATGCAGATCATGAATGATTTAGCCTATGCCAAAACTTTTTATCCCAATAGTAAAATTACACAATATTTAAACAGTTTGGCGATACAAACTTACCAAAAAATATACAAAACAAAGCGAATTGAAGAAAATAGAATTAAACGCTTCTTTTTATACGATGTTCCTTTAGCCGTATACCGACACAGACGCAAATTAAACTTTACGTTACTCGTCTTTGTTGTATTTGTCGCAATTGGAGTGATTTCAACGCATTACGACCCGAGTTTCACGCGAAATGTACTGGGCGATTACTATGTAAACTCGACCATTACCAATATTGACAATGACGACGCTATGGCTGTTTATCAATCGGGAAGTAATTGGGGTAGTTTTATTGGCATTACTGCGAACAACTTATACGTAGGTCTGCGTTTCTTTCTCTTTGGCTTATCCGCAGGATTGGGCACCTTGCTCTTTCTTTTTTACAACGCAATTATGTTGGGATCTTTCCAATATCTTTTCGTCAATGAAAATGCCTTTATGGAAAGTGTTCGAGGGATATGGCTACACGGTGCCTTAGAGATAACTGCCATGGTCATTGAGGCTTTTGCAGGATTTATTCTAGGTGCAAGTTTGCTCTTTCCCAAAACGCTATCTCGAGTCAACTCGCTGAAAATTGGATTCAAAGATGGCCTGACTATTTTTATAGCCACGATTCCTTTTACCATTTTAGCTGGATTTATCGAAGGATTTATTACTCGATACGCTAAAGCCATGCCAGATGTACTCAATTATGCTATTATTCTAGCCTCATTTAGCCTTATCTATTTCTATTTCTTTATTTTTCCAAAACAATTAGTAAAAAAACTAAACCTTATATAAACAATTGCTATGTTTTTATTATTTCAAAAACGCGACTTTGGTTCGCTAGTCAGTGACTCTTTTACTTTTTTGCGCTTAGAAGGTAAAAATTACTTTAAGCACTTTATCAAATTGTGCAGTATTCCTCTTTTCTTAACCCTTATTCTCATCTACCTTTTAGCAGATATTACGATTTCTTCTGCGGTAACAGCCTCACAAACTAGTGGATTTGAAGGTGATGCATTCATTACTTCCCTATTTGAAAATCACTTAGCCTTAGGTATTCTTTCGATTATTGGAATAGTTGTTGTGGCTCTTATCATGGGAATTATCTGTTATTCTTATCCTGTTTTCTACATGAAAAACCTAGGACTGGCAACAACGGAGGCTGCAGATCAAAACAAAATAGGAAAGCAAATGAAAAGTCATTTAGGTGCAATTATCGTGTTTTTCTTGGGAAGTACTTTTATCATTGCTCCTTTGGCCATATTGATGTTATACATCGCTGCACTGCTGTCTTTTATACTGATTGGAATTCCCATCCTATTGTTGATGATTCCTACTTTTTATTCGGTTTTCACGCTTGCTATTTATGAATATCTAACTAAAAATACAGGTTTTTTTACCGCTTATGGAAATGCTATTCGCTACTTGCGCAATAACTATTGGGCCATTATAGGTAATACCTTCATTTTTTATATCATTACCTCGTTAATCACCATTATCCCATCCATCATCATTCAATTGTTTACAATTGGTGTAGGCACTTTATTTGATCCAGACAACATCGAAAGTTCAGCTTTCACTTCGTCCCTTAAGTGGGCTATTGTATTGCTGTATTTCACCTATATTCTCTTGGGAACGCTGGCTCAGAATATCATGTTTATCAACCAAGGGATAATCTACTATAGCGAAAGAGAAAAAGAAGAAAATTTCTTTACAAAAAGCAAAATTGACCGTATTGGTTCATCGCATGAATAAACACCTAAACCTTATTTTTATTCCCTTGTTATTTCTTTTCTTGTTTACTGCTCCCTGCCGAGCACAGACAAGCGAAGACGATGATTGTGAAGACTGTCCAATAGAGGAAGTAGCCGTTATCCAGCCTGTCACTACACCTAAAAAAGTAGTAGCAACGGATTCCCTCTACCTCTTACAAGACAAAAACAGTGTGGTAAACAGCAAGAAATTCGACACTAAGTTTAAAAATAAGTACAAAAATAATCAGGAGTTTAACTACGTAAAAGTAGAAGAAAAAGTCGGCCTTTTTGACCGTATTAAGCAAGCCATCGAAGCGTGGATCAATCGAAATTTCAAACAAAAAGTAGGGCAAGAACTCGGCAACTTTTACTATGTTGTTATTCTTCGCGTTTTAGGGTTTCTTCTCTTTGGACTAGTTATTTACTACTTAGTCAGAGCGTTTATTCAACAAGATATCTATTGGCTCGTCAAGAAAAAAGGCAAAAAAATCAGCGCTTTGGAAAATCTAACTGCTGAGGATTTTGAAACGACCAACTTTGAACAACTGGTTGAAGAAGCCCTGCAACAGCAACATTATCGCTTGGCTATTCGACTGTATTACCTTTGGCTCTTACAGCGCTTACAAGAACAGCAAAAGATTAAATGGGCACCTGAAAAAACCAATGCCGATTATACTTACGAAATAAAAGAAGAGCAGGAACGAGAAGCGTTCACCTACCTCTCCTATCTCTATAATAATATTTGGTATGGAGTACATGAACTAACGGCAGCGGATTTCGCGAAAGCGAAAAACTCATTCGATTCAAAACTAAAAACAAGTAAACCATGAACAGTTCCTTAAAAAAGTTTGGCCTCGCCCTGTTGATTTTGGTTACTTGTGTTTTCTTCTATGAAAAAGGGAAGCAACAACCCATACACTGGTATGAAACCTTCAATAATAGGGATAAAAATCCGTATGGCCTTTATATTTTTGATCAAGAAGTAGAGAAACTAGTACAGACGAAGCATTTAAGTCGCTTTTCTTACGCCTTTTTTACTTTTCTATATCAGCCAGACTATGACACTCTAAAGACGAGTAATTTAATTCTATTAGCTGGCGGACATGCCGAATTAGATGATTATACTGCCAAGCACCTTAAAGCGTATATAGCATCGGGGAATACCGCTTTTATTCAAGTTGAAAACCCTAAAGATTCTTTTGTCGAGGCTTTTGGGCTAAAGAACGGAGATGAAATCGAAGGTGCTTTTGGACCGCGTACCGATGGTGTCTTAGCGTTGACGAACGAAAGCCTGACCAAGCAAAGATTTAGTGTAAAAAACTCACTCAACCCGAGGTCTTTTGAGATTCTAGACAGCGTTAAAGACAACGTTGAAATTTTGGGGTATCGCTTGGTCAACGACAGCATTAAACAAGTTAACCTCGTGCGCATCAAGCACGGAAAAGGAGAACTAATATTAGGAAGTTCTCCCCTTGTTTTTACTAATTATTACTTGTTGGAAAGCAATAATCACTTGTATGTTGAAAGCGTACTCTCTTATCTTCCTGCTCATGATACAACCTATATGCATGTGTTGAAATCGGGAGAAATGAAGGAAAGCAGTTCGCTGTTGCGCTTTATTTTTGCACATCCTCCCCTTCAATGGGCTTGGTATTTCTTCTTGTTTGGCTTGTTGGTATTCACGTTGTTTACTGCCAAGCGAAAACAGCGTATTATTCCCATCATTCCAACGGTAAAAAACACAACGGTAGAATTCACAAAAACGGTTTCTAACCTGTATATTCAATCCAAAGATTACAAGGACTTAATTGACAAGAGCATCGTTTATGCTCTAGAGAAAATCAGGCGAATTTACTATATTGACACCACGGTATTGGATGAGAAATTTGTTCATCACTACCAACTAAAAACCAATAAAAACAAAGCAGATATCTTCGTTTTTATCAACATAGTGAACGAGTTCAGACAGCCGTACTTTTTAGCAACCGAAGCAGACCTCGTTCGATTACATCAAGCAATTAAAAAAATATTAGACTAAAATACTATGGAACATACAACAGAACATACTCCACTACAACCTGAGAACTTGGCGTTTGAATCTCGTTTAGATCTAGCGCCGTTAACGGAAAAAATTGCGGCTATAAAACGCGAAATAAGCAAGGTCATTGTAGGTCAACACAAGACCATTGACCGTTTGTTGGTGGCCTTATTAGCCAATGGACACATCCTTTTGGAAGGGGTGCCAGGTGTAGCTAAAACGCTTACGGCAAAAGTATTGTCTCAAACCATTGACACCGTTTACAGCCGCATTCAATTTACGCCAGACTTAATGCCTTCGGATATTTTGGGAACTTCTGTGTTCAACATGCAGACTTCGGCCTTTGATTTTAAGAAGGGTCCCATTTTTGCCAACTTAGTATTGATTGACGAGATTAACCGTGCCCCTGCCAAAACACAAGCGGCTTTGTTTGAGGTAATGGAAGAAAGACAGATTACGATTGACAATCTACAATTTAAAATGGACCAACCGTTTTTGGTAATAGCCACGCAAAACCCAATTGAACAAGAAGGAACATATCGCTTGCCAGAAGCTCAATTGGACCGTTTTTTATTCAAAATCGATGTGGAATATCCCAGCTTAGAAGAAGAAATCAATATTCTAGTTAAAGAACACGCTTTCGTAGATCAACAAAAGATAGCGCAAATTGAGAAAGTAATTTCTCCTCAAGAAATTATCGCTTTTCAAAAATTAGTCAAGCAAATTATCGTAGAAGAAAAAGTGATGGAATACATTGCGAACATTGTCCACCAAACGCGTACCAACCCCATGCTGTATCTAGGGGCCTCTCCTCGTGCTTCTATTGCTATTTTAAATGCAGCGAAAGGATATGCTGCCCTAAACAATCGCGATTTTGTTACACCTGAAGATATCAAAGAAGCAGCTTATCCTGTGCTAACGCACCGCGTTATTGTATCACCAGAACGCGAAATGGAAGGAATCACAGCTAAAGATATTATTCAGCAAATTATTGAAACCATCGATATTCCAAGATAAAAGAGGATCCTAATGAAACACCTTTTTCTACTTCCACGTGTCTACATCGGATTCGGTATCATCTTTGTACTGTTTATCCTATCTTTCTTATTTCCCGTGTTATACTCAATAACCTGGGGAGTGGTTGGCGTGGGATTTATCGTCCTTCTTACAGATTATCTGGCGCTATTTAGTGGGAAAGAAAAAATAACTGCCCAGCGATTTTTACCAGAAAAATTGTCGAATGGCGATGAAAACCCCATCGATATACAGTTGTCAAATCACCACACCTTTAGCGTGCGCTGTGACATAATAGATGAAATTCCCTTTCAATTTCAAGAGCGCAATTTTCTTTTGGAAGAACATGTAAAAGCCAATCAAACCAAGCGATTAACTTATCTAGTAACGCCAAAGTTTAGAGGTGAATATAACTTTGGAAAACTTAATATTTACGTGCGCTCCCCCCTTCAGCTTGTTGCAAAACGCTACGTGTTCTCCGAAGGGCAAATGCTTCCGTGCTATCCTTCTTTTATCCAAATGAAAAAGTACGATTTAATTGCTTTTGCCAAAAACAAATACGCTTTTGGATTGAAAAAATTACGCAAGATTGGAAATACAACAGAGTTTGAACAAATCAAAGAATATGTATCGGGAGATGATATTCGCACCATCAACTGGAAGGCAACAGCCAAGAAAAATGAATTGATGGTTAACCAATTTCTCGATGAAAATACAGAAACAGTTTATACTATATTAGACAAAGGTCGTTTAATGCAAATGCCCTTTGAAGGAATGTCTTTGCTCAATTATGCCATTAACTCGTCCTTAGCCCTATCGAATGTAGTGTTGAAAAAAAATGACCGCATTGGAATGCTTGCCTTTTCAAAAAAAGTAGAAAACATTGTTGCGGCATCCAATAAACGCACACACTTACAAAAAATCATCACGACGTTATACAATATCGAAACGAATTTTAGTGAAAGTGATTTCGGCTATCTTTACAGTGCTGTTAAACACAACATTACGCATCGTAGTTTACTGTTGTTGTATACGAATTTCGAATCACTGTCTAGCTTAGAAAGACAACTTCCCTATTTACGTGCTTTGGCCAAAAACCACGTCTTAGTTGTTATCTTTTTTGAAAATACAGAACTTAAAGCTCTGACAGAAAAGGAAATAAAAAATACCGATGAAATTATAGATCATATTGTTGCGGAAAAATTTAACTTTGAAAAGCGTTTAATCGTCAGTGAATTGAGAAAATACGGGATACACAGTATTCTAACAACCCCTCAAAATTTATCCATTGAAACGATTAATACCTACCTAAAAATCAAGGCAAAAGGTTTCTAAACTATGATTACAAAAAAGATAGAAAGCACACAAAATCCGTTAATAAAGACTATTCTTCAACTACAAGATAAAGCGAGAACTCGAAAAAAAGAGGGCTTGTTTATCATTGAAGGTTTACGCGAGTTAGAACTCGCCCAAGCAGGCGCATACCAACTAGACACGCTTCTATTTTGTGCGGATATCTTGGCTTTTGAACAAGTAAAACCATTTATTGGTTCACATACACAGTGTATAGAAATCACCAAAGATGTCTATCAAAAATTAGCCTACCGCGACTCTACAGAAGGGGTATTGGCCTTGGCTAAAACCAAAATTCATGCGTTGGATCAATTGACATTGCCCGAAAACCCGATCATCCTTGTAGCAGAAGCTACCGAAAAACCAGGAAATATAGGGGCTATGTTGCGCACGGCTGATGCTGCAAATATTGATGCAGTTATCATTGCCAATCCGCGAACCGATTTATACAACCCCAATATTATTCGCTCAAGTGTAGGCTGTCTATTTACGAATCAAATCGCCGTAGCGAGCACAGAAGAAGTCATTGCTTTTTTAAAGGCAAAAGGCATTCAAATCTATGCAGCCACGCTACAAAACTCCTGTAGCTATCACACGCAAAACTACACGACCCCAACGGCCTTTATCGTGGGAACAGAAGCAACAGGCTTGACAGAAGCTTGGCGCAGTAACAGCACACAAAATATTATCATCCCGATGAGCGGAACAATTGACTCTATGAATGTATCTGTGGCAGCCTCTATTCTCCTATTTGAAGCGAAGAGACAACGCGATTTTAAGTAATCCATAGCAGCAACAGTAAACACAAAGAATATCAGGGAAGTAAAATAGAATAAAATTCATAAGAATCTCAACAATAATAAGCATTCTCCTGCGTTTTATCTAAATAATTAAAATGTTAATCTCGCCTTGTAGCTTGTATATTTTATTTATATTTGATTTTTATTAATTTTTCCTTAACAAAAAACTAAATACAGACCAAGCGTTATGAAAAGAAGCAACAGATTCTTTACCCTATTCACCCTTACTATACTTCTTTCTTTTTCACATGCAGCAATGGCTCAATTTAAGCCAAAATACAATTACGAAGAGCGTTTACACTACAACTATCCGTGGAAAGTGAACGTTCAAATGAGCATGTTAAACAATAATTTTGACTTTAGTGATCCGACAAATTTCGATGAGTTAAAAGCAGCATCTCTTCCTAAATTATCGTTAGAATACTATGCGGGCAAAAACATCAGTTTTAAACTCGGTGTATTATCTAGTGAAGTAAAATCAGAAGATGTGTTAAACGGAAAAGTTGCGCGTGATAAATTTAGCGTTTTTGCGGTTGATGCAACTGTGGTTTATAGCTTAGGCGGTTTGTTCAACATTCCCATTGTTGACCCGTATATCGAAACTGGTTTGGGTTATACCAAGTTCAACAAAGACGACAAAGCCATGTTCAACCTTGGTGGAGGTGTTAACATCTGGTTATCCGATACAGGACTTTTCAACATTGGTCAGTATAACCGCGATTTATTCATCAATCGCTTTGGATTAAACCTCGAAGTTTTGGGTAAAAAGAACCTAAGCGGAGGCCCGGGAAATAATGTTCAAATCAACGGGGGAGTATTCTTCGTTTTCTAAACAAAAAAGATAAATAGGCAGTTCGTAGGATGCCTTAGAAAAAAAACAACAGTAGGGGTGTATTGCGATACACCCCTACTTGCATATACACGCTTTTTTTCTTACATTTAATACATCTTTATCGATTAATAGTAGTATGACAGAAGCAGAAATTGAATTAGAAAATAAGGCAATTGCAAAAGAATATAAGGAGTTACTGAAAATCAGTTATCAAACTTTATCTGATGCAGATAAAAAATTAATACGAAAGGCATTTGACGTTGCCGTTGACGCACATAAAGATCAACGCAGAAAATCAGGAGAAGCCTATATCTTCCACCCGATTGCCGTTGCAAAAATAGTCGCTTCTGAAATTGGTTTAGGTGCAACCTCCATCGCAGCAGCACTAATGCACGACGTGGTAGAAGACACGGATATTACCGTTGAGCAAATTGAAGAATGGTTTAACCCCAAAATAGCCAAAATTGTGGAGGGGTTAACGAAGATGGCACTATTAGAGCCCGATTCCCATATCTCTATGCAAGCGGAAAACTACCGCAAAATGTTGCTGACCTTAAATGACGATGTACGCGTCATCCTCATTAAAATTGCCGATCGACTGCACAACATGCAGACCATGGAGAGTATGGTTGATTACAAACAGGCAAAAATTGCGTCAGAAACCTTGTATATCTATGCACCTCTCGCGCATCGCTTGGGCTTGTTTAACATTAAAACCAAACTGGAGGACTTAGGTCTTAAATATACTGAACCAAATGTATACCAAGACATTGTTCTAAAAATGAAAGAAACCAAAGAAGAGCAAGAAGCTTATATCAAATCGGTTTCAGACATTTTAAAACAATCCTTAGACGAAGAACACATCGACTACTCCATGAAAGGTCGTCCAAAGTCTATATACTCCATTCGTCGCAAAATGAAGGCACAAAACGTGACCTTTGACGAGGTATACGATAAATTCGCCTTGCGCATTATCTATAAATCTACACCACACGAGGAAAAATTCATTGCGTGGAAGATTTACTCTATCGTAACCGATCACTTCCGCCCTAGTCCTAGCCGATTGAGAGATTGGATTTCCTCTCCTAAATCTACAGGATATGAAGCCCTGCACATTACTGTAATGGGGCCTAAAGGACGTTGGGTAGAGATTCAGATTCGCAGTGATCGAATGGATGAAATTGCAGAACAGGGATATGCAGCCCATTACAAATACAAACAAGGAGTTACCGAAGAAAACAGCCTGGATTTATGGCTCAATCAATTGAAAGAGGCTCTCGAAAATGCAGAGACAAATGCGGTTGATTTTGTAGAAGATTTCAAACTAAGCCTTTATGCGAAAGAAATTTACGTCTTTACACCTAAAGGAGAAATTAAATCGCTGCCTAAAGGGGCCACTGCCTTAGACTTTGCCTTTTCTATTCACTCGGAAATTGGACTAAAAACAAGGGGAACTCGTGTTAATGGGCGACTTGTGCCATTGAATCACATCTTGTCTAGCGGAGATCAAGTAGAAATTATTACCTCCGAAAGTAAAAAACCAAATGTCAACTGGTTAGACTATGTGACAACCAGTAGAGCACGCAATAAGATTAAAAGTTCACTCAACGAGAATACGAAAAAAATTGCCGATGAAGGGAAAGAGCAATTGCAGCGTAAACTCAAGCATTTAAAAATAAGTTTAGATGAAACGACTATCAATGAAATGGTCAATCATTTTAAACTCAAAACCAGTCAAGATTTGTTTTATCGCGTGGGTGCAGGCTTAATTGACAATGCTCAATTAAAAGAATACGCCTCAAAACGCAACAATACGCTGTTTAACTTTTTCAAGAAAAGCATCAAACGCACACCTTCTGCCCCAGTTATTCCTGATGGCGAAAACAAAAATGCGTTAGACTTACTCGTTTTCGGAAAGGACAAAGAGAAGCTGGACTATAAACTCGCCACTTGTTGTAATCCAATACCAGGAGATGATGTTTTTGGATTCGTGACAATTAACGAAGGAATCAAAGTACATAAAACCGATTGCCCCAATGCCATCAGTATGCGTTCAAACTACGCTTACCGCATTATGCAAGCGCATTGGATTGCGTCTTCTACTTCGTTTAATTTTGAAGCGACAATCAATATTACAGGACTTGATTCTGCTGGTTTAACCACCGAAATCACCAAAATTATCATGGAGAGTAAAGCAGTGAACATCCGCAGTATTTCCTTAAGTGAAAACGCAGGTCTATTTAAGGGTTCTATTACCGTTATCGTTCCAAACAACGACATTCTGAAAAAGATGATTGCCAATATCAAGAAGATCGAAGGCGTTGATAAAGTGACACGTGTAAATACAAATTAAACACAACCTACGGGTCTGTCTTTAATTTAAAAAAAGATAATCAATCAATTAATTTTCTCACAAGAGAAATTACAACTATATTTGCATTTTAGTATTTAGTTATGGGAAGCGAGAATAATCAAGAAATAGTAAAAAACGTTTTTACGAAATTTTTAGAAGAAAGAGGTCATCGAAAAACACCTGAACGATACGCTATTTTACAAGAAATTTACGATAGTGAAGAGCATTTTGATATTGAGTCATTGTACATCAAAATGAAGAATAAAAACTATCGAGTAAGTAGAGCTACGCTGTACAATACTATTGAAATTTTATTAGAGTGTGGTTTAGTTCGCAGACATCAATTTGGGCAAAACCAAGCACATTACGAGAAGTCCTATTTTGACAAACAACACGATCACATCATTTTAACTGATACAGGAGAAGTGATTGAGTTTTGCGACCCTCGTATTCAAACAATTAAAAAAACAATAGAAGATATTTTTAATATTGAGATTCACAATCACTCGTTGTATTTCTATGGAAGTAGAAAAGTGAATGAAGAAGAATCTGAATCCTAACACAACTAATTTAAAACTTTAACAACACAAAAGAATGGCAGTAGATTTACTACTTGGCTTGCAGTGGGGTGATGAAGGTAAGGGGAAAATTGTGGATGTCCTTACTTCAAAATACGACATTATTGCACGCTTTCAAGGTGGACCAAATGCTGGGCACACCTTAGAATTTGACGGAATTAAACACGTTCTTCGCACGATTCCTTCTGGTATTTTTCATAAAAACTCAATCAATATCATCGGAAACGGTGTGGTAATTGACCCTGTTGTTTTCATGAAAGAAATTGAAGGTTTAGCACAATTCAACATCGATTTTGTTAATCGTTTATTGATTTCGAGAAAAGCGCATTTAATTCTTCCTACGCACCGTTTACTTGATGCGGCTTCTGAGGCTGCAAAAGGAAAAGCAAAAATCGGTTCTACATTAAAGGGGATCGGTCCTACCTATATGGATAAAACAGGTAGAAATGGTCTTCGTGTTGGTGATATTGAATTAGAGGATTTCGAACAAAGATATCGTGCTTTAGCAGACAAACATGAATCAATGATTCAATTCCACGACGTGGATATGCAATATAACCTAGCTGAATTAGAAGAAGAATTCTTCCAAGCAGTTAAAGAATTGAGAAAATTAACTTTCATCGATAGCGAGGAGTATTTAAACCGCGCATTGAAAGAAGGAAAAACAATCTTAGCTGAAGGGGCACAAGGATCGTTATTGGATATTGACTTTGGTACGTATCCATTCGTTACATCTTCTAACACTACAGCTGCAGGTGCTTGTACTGGTTTAGGAATTGCTCCAAACCGCGTACAAGAAGTATTTGGTATCTTCAAAGCGTATACAACACGCGTTGGAAGTGGACCATTCCCTACAGAATTACACGATGAGGTTGGAGCTACTATGGCTTCAGTAGGTAGAGAATTTGGTTCCGTTACCGGTCGTGCAAGAAGATGTGGATGGTTAGACTTAGTTGCGTTAAAATACGCAGTAGAAGTTAACGGTGTTACTGAACTTTACATGATGAAAGCAGACGTATTATCTGGTTTTGAAACATTAAAAGTATGTACAAAATACACGTACAAAGGAGAAACAATCGACTACCTTCCATACAACATCGAACCTGAAAACGTAGAGCCAATCTACGAGGAAATGAAAGGTTGGAATGCAGATTTAACAGGGATGACGTCTTATGACCAACTACCGTCAGAACTAAAAGCGTATATTCAATTCATTGAAAACTACCTTGAGGTTCCTGTAAAAGTTGTTTCTGTAGGTCCTGATAGAAAACAAACTATTTTAAAATAAAAAAAATCCCACTCTTGCAGTGGGATTTTTTTTCTATATTTTCTATTGCCTTCGACACTCCGCTTTTACTATTTCAACAAAGTACAAGCAATGGCACGACATGCCCTATATTCTCCTTGCCAAGAAACAATCGAATTCACTATTCTCTCCTACGTATTATTAGCCTTTTTCTTGGCAAAATAAAAATACCTCACCTTAACCAAGATGCTCTTCCTTCCTTTGCCAAACACATCAGTAGATATAATCCAAAAAAAAAGAGAGAATGATTACTCATTCTCTCTTTGGGGTGATTAATGGGTTTCGAACCCACGACCTTCGGAACCACAATCCGACGCTCTAACCAACTGAGCTATAACCACCGTTTATATTTTTATTCAATTTTGGGTGACTAATGGGTTTCGAACCCACGACCTTCGGAACCACAATCCGACGCTCTAACCAACTGAGCTATAGCCACCGTGTATATTTTTGAGGTGGTTTAACACATTCACCTTTTTATGGGAGATTTTCACCTGCCCTACTATTTTATTTTGGGTGATTAATGGGTTTCGAACCCACGACCTTCGGAACCACAATCCGACGCTCTAACCAACTGAGCTATAACCACCGTTTTTGTCTCATTTTGACGTTTGCAAAGGTAGCCATATTTCCTTACGTTGCAAGCATTTTTTAAAAAAAATTACACTAAATCACCTAAACAATTGACAGCCAAATATCTTTCTACTGTAAATCCTTCTGCGTGTTCTTTGTTAATTAAACGTCCTAGGTCTTGTGCGCGATATACGATACTATCCAAGAAATTTTTGGAAGTAATTGGCGTAGAGGGCTCTTTGGAGTTTACATCGTAAAATTGAGTACCATAAGCCAAAACAGCTTCCATTTTCTGGTTGATGAATCCTGTTACATCGACTACAAAATCGGGTTCAATATTTTTCCATTGAATGTAGTGATAAACTACTTTTGGTCTCCACGCTTCTTGTTCTACTCCTTCTACTGTTGTTTCAATGCGTCTCAAACCTGCCAAAAAGCAAGCATCTGAGACCAATTTACTCCCTTTACTGTGATCGATATGGCGATCGTCAATCGCATTGCACAATACGATTTCCGGCTTATACTTGCGAATCATTTTAATCACTTCTAACTGGTGCGCTTCATCATTGACAAAAAATCCGTCGCGAAACTCCAAATTTTCTCGTACACTTACGCCTAGAACTTGTGCAGCTGCCGCCGCTTCTTGTGCGCGAATTTCCGCACTTCCTCTTGTTCCCAATTCACCACGTGTTAAATCGACAATGCCGACTTTCTTTCCTCCGTGAATTTCTTTTGCCAAGGTAGCGCCACATCCCAATTCTACATCATCTGGATGAGCACCAAAGGCTAATATATCTACTTTCATACGCTTAAAATAAAATTTTTTTCATGGTTGTGGATTTGTTTACTGTCTCGACAAACTCACTCGTCGGATCACTGTCTTCCGTCACACCACAGCCAATATATAAATTTACGTGTTCTTTTTCTATTTCCATACAGCGCAGATTAACAAACAATTTACTGTTTTGCTGACCTGCTTCGGTCGGACAGTTTAATTCTCCTAAATAACCTGCATAGTACTTACGCGAATATTCTTCTTGTTGAAGTAAAAAATCGCGACTCACCTCTTTGGGCATTCCACAAACAGCAGGTGTTGGATGCAGAGCTTCTACTACCGTTTTCAGGTCTACTTCTTTTAATTCTGCTTCAATACTCGTACAGATATGCATCACTTTAGCTGCGCGTTTGGTAAAAGGTTCTGATACTTGAATATGTTGCGTCAACGGTTTTAGTTTCTCAACGATAAATGCCGTGACATAGCGCTGTTCTTCTTTTTCTTTTTCTCCCCAATGCACTTCATCTTTACCGTGATTGACTTGTGTTCCTGCTAAAGCCATCGTATGCACCTTATTGTCTGTAAGCTCTACTAATGTTTCGGGCGTTGCCCCCATCCACAAACCAATTTGAGGATGATACACAACAGAACAGAAAGCTTCAGGATAAGCCATTAACAGCTTGGAAAACAAAGCCTGAATATTCTTTACCTCTACAGCTACCTTTTCTTTTCTTGCGGGCACTACTTTGCTAAATTGCCCTTGTTTAATAGCTTCAATACAACGGCTAACCAAATCCTCAAAATTCACCTTCGCCGGTTGTGCTTCATAATCCAAATCGAAAGTTAAAAAATCAACGGCTTCTACCGCTATTTCCTCTTCTATTTTCTCGGCGTGAGCTAAAGGTATATAAAAGCGAATGCCTTCGTAAAAAGGCGCTAATATAAATCCAGATTCGGTAAAATGTTCTACTTGATGTAAGGTTGTATCCTGCTGAAATAATCCAACAACTTTAGCTTGACCTGGTTTTCTATAGAGTACAAAAGGTTTATCCGCTACTATTTGTTGGGCCCATGTCTCATATAACCTCATACTCCCTTATTTTTATCAATAACGATATTGGTGATTTTACACACAGATAACAAGACGTCATTTTCATCTGTGATTTTAATTTCCCATAAGTGTAGGGTCCGTCCACGATGGACTAAACGCGCAGTTCCCGTCACCACACCTGCTCTTTTACTTCGCACGTGATTGGCCGATATTTCGATACCTCTTATTTCTTGTTCCGCTGGATCAATGAGCATTAAAGAAGCTCCACTTCCAAGGCTTTCTGCCAAAGCCACCATAGCCCCACCATGTAGTAAACCCGCAGGTTGGTGCACGCGTTCATTTACGGGCATTGTCGCCACTAAAAATTCTGGGCCAGCATCAATATATTCAATTTGCAATGTCTCCATCAATGTGTTTTTAGACACTTTCGCATACATTGCTAATACCTCGTCTTTATTAAAATCCTTTCTTCGTTTCACATGCATAATATAACTAATTTTAGGCGTCTTAAAAGTAAGCCAAAAAAGATGTACTTCCCTTAAAAATATTATAATTCTTTCTTTTTTGAAAATGCTATTGCATTTCTTCTGCTTCAAAACTCCCGTGTATCCTATTTTTTTAGTATTTTTAAGCCCTTAAAATAAAGAACCAATTTTATTGTAAGGAGACTGAAATGGAAGATATCCAAAAAGAAGTTCACAAAGCTTTCGAAGTAATTAAAAATGGCGGTATCATTTTGTATCCCACAGATACCATTTGGGGGATTGGCTGTGATGCGACAAATTCAGAAGCCATCAAAAAGATATATCAATTAAAACAGCGTGCGGAGAGTAAGAGCATGATTGTATTGGTAAATGGCGATCGCCTCTTGCATCGCGTATTTAACAATATTCCCGAAGTAGCATGGGAAATTCTTGAATTTAGCGACAAACCGACAACCTTAATTTTAGACAATCCCAAAATTGTTGCTCCGGAGCTTATCGCGTCGGATAATTCACTCGGGATGCGCCTAGTTAAAGATCCGTTTTGTTTCAATTTGATTGAGCGCATGAAGACCCCCCTTGTTTCGACATCGGCCAATCTAAGTGGTTATCCATCCCCTCAAAACTTTATGGACATCGATTTACGCATTATTGAAGGCGTTGACTATGTGGTTAACCTCAGACAAGAGGAAACCAAACCCATCAAACCTTCGACTATCATTAAATTAAAAGAAAACGCACAGGTAACGATTATACGCAAATAACCCGTGCCATTTGACATTATGACCCAAGAACACCTAACTTATAAAGAAGCACTACAACATCCCATTTTTGAGATTATTACCCAAGCGGCCATGAATTTAAAGGTAGACGCTTATGTAATAGGTGGTTTTGTACGCGATTTTTTACTGCAAAGAGATTCAAAAAAGGACATTGACATCGTTGCTGTAGGCAGCGGTATCGCCTTAGCTTTAGAAGTGTCTAACTTACTACCCAATCATCCCAAAGTACAAGTTTTTAAAAACTACGGTACAGCCATGTTGCGCTATGATGATATTGACATTGAATTTGTGGGTGCTCGAAAAGAGTCCTATCATTTTGACAGTCGCAAGCCTGTTGTAGAAGATGGCACCTTAGAAGACGATCAAAACCGAAGAGATTTTACAATTAATGCCTTGGCTATTTCGTTAAATGCAACGACTTATGGGCAACTCATTGACCCGTTTAACGGCAGTGAGGATTTAAAAAACAAAATACTTCGCACCCCTTTGGATCCCGATATCACTTATTCTGACGATCCTTTACGCATGATGCGCGCCATTCGGTTTGCCACGCAGTTAGCGTTTACCATTGAAGAAGCTTCATTAGCCTCAATCACTCGCAATTGCGAGCGCTTAAATATTATTTCTGGTGAGCGTATTGTGGATGAACTGAATAAAATATTAGCCGCTAACGTGCCTTCTAAAGGGTTCTTGTTGTTGTATCAAACTGGACTACTGCACTTAATTCTACCAGAATTGATTGCTTTAAACCAGGTAGAGGAAATTGAAGGTCATACCCATAAGAACAACTTTTATCACACCTTAGAGGTTGTAGACAATATTTCGCGCAATACAGACGATGTTTGGTTGCGTTGGGCTGCTTTGTTACACGACATTGGTAAAGCACCGACCAAGCGATTTTCGAAAAAACAAGGATGGACCTTTCACGGCCATGAGTTTTTGGGCGGTAAGATGGTAAAAAACATCTTTACTCGCCTGCATATGCCGTTAAATCAGAAGATGAAATTTGTACAAAAAATGGTGATGATGAGTTCTCGTCCTATTGTTTTATCCCAAAAGGAAGTCACTGATTCTGCAGTGCGTCGTTTGGTATTTGATGCAGGAGAACACGTCGAAGATTTGATGACGTTGTGCGAGGCAGATATTACCACCAAGAATCCGAACAAATTTAAAAAATACCACAACAACTTTCAGATGGTGCGCCAAAAGATTGTAGAAGTGGAAGAAAGAGATCACGTACGCAATTTTCAACCTCCTATTACAGGAGAGGAAATTATGACGTTATTCAACCTCCAACCTTGTCGAGAGATTGGCACGTTGAAAGAGGCAATCAAAGAGGCCATTCTAGAAGGGGTTATTCCCAATGAATACGAGGCCGCTTATAACTTTATGCTTGAAAAAGCAACTAAAATGGGACTAACAATTGTAAATAAATAATACTATGAAAAGCTCTTTTTTACCTCTAGCAAAACTATCCTTGGTACTAGTATACCTGGTGATCTTTGCGGGGGCGGCAGTTCGAATGACGGGTTCCGGCATGGGATGTCCCGATTGGCCGAAGTGTTTTGGTTACTACATTCCTCCTACTGATGAAGAAGTACTAACCTGGCAACCCAATCGAGAATACAAAAAGGGACAGATGATTATTCACGATGAGGCGCTTTGGAAAGCCAAAGAATCCTTCGTCACCCCAGCAAGTTATGACGAAGCACATTGGGAAAAATACACCAAGCACGACTATGCTAAATTCAATCCTCAACACACGTGGACGGAGTACGTCAACCGACTCTGTGGGGCTGTGGCAGGACTGGCGTGTTTAGCTCTAGCCATTGCTTCTTTTGGTTTTTGGAAAACCAGAAAAAAATTGGTATTTGCCTCTTGGTTAGTCGTTTTCTTGATGGGATTCCAAGCTTGGTTAGGAGCAACTGTAGTTTACTCCGTTTTAAACCCGCTGAAGATTACCGTACACATGGTGATGGCATTAGTTATTGTTGGCTTACTGATTAATATAATCAAACTAGCTAAGAACAAAACTGAAATTAAAAAATACAACGCTACCTTTCGCGCACTAACAGTGATTACGCTATTATTAACCTTAGTACAAGTTGTATTGGGAACACAAGTACGCGAATTTGTAGACGAACAGGTAAAAGCGGGTATTAGCAACGAATATCTGTGGTTAAACACCCCTACCCTAGACTTTTACATTCACCGTAGTTTTTCGATTCTAGTATTTGTACTCAACTTTTACTTGTTCTTCTTGAACAAGAAATTGAACTTAGGTTTCTCTAAAGTAAAATGGGTGGCTATTCTGCTTGTTTTGGAAATCCTTACAGGAGTATTAATGCAGTATGCTCATTTCCCTTTTGGAACGCAAACGGCTCACTTAGTATTGGCTTCTATCCTATTTGGAGTACAATATTATCTGTTTTTAGAAGCGAGAAAATGCTATTATAGTGGCAAGAGTTCACTAGATTAAGTTCTACACAATATAAAAGAAAAGAAAGCGTTTTTCTAATTAAGATTAGAAAAATGCTTTTTTTATACACTAAAAAATGATTCTTACTCAAAGAAAGCTAATATTCCCTTAAATCATTTGGAAGTTAGGTTAAAAAGCTTGTAATTTTACCAAATTATCAAAAAGTTTCGCAAGTACTGTATAATATCTTATATAGAGGCGTTACGTACAAAATAAACTTTTAACCCCCATGCTATGACAACAAAAAAAATTGGCATCACATTTAGTTCTTTTGATTTGCTTCACGCAGGACACATCAAGATGCTTGAAGAGGCAAAACGCCAATGTGATTATTTAATTGTAGGATTACAGACTGACCCTACTATTGACAGACCAGAGAAAAACAAACCTACTCAAACAGTAGTGGAGCGCTACATTCAACTAAAAGGTTGTAAATTTGTAGATGAAATTGTTCCCTATACAACAGAACAGGATTTAGAAGATATATTACGCGCTTTCCATATTCACGTGAGAATTATCGGAGATGAATATGCAGACAAAAACTTTACAGGTAGAAAATACTGTGAAGATAAAGAAATCGAATTATACTACAATTCAAGAGATCACCGCTTTTCAAGCAGCTCGCTGCGCAAGGAAGTAGCAGAAAAAGAAAATGGCAAAGTAATAGCGATGTAAAACAAAACGCCCAAGCAGAGAAGCTTGGGCGTTTTGTTTTTTGGTGAATTGTTATCCATAAAAAAACCTGCTCAAGGAAAGTAGGCTTGAGCAGGAATCGTTTGATAAATAAGGTAAAGAATATTATTCTGAATCTATTTCACAAAATTGTTATAGTAAGGTACAGGGGTTTATGCAAAGTCCCTTGGACTTTAAATTGAAATAAATGCATTCCGTATTCCCTCCAAATTTATCGAGTGTAAACAAAAACAAATTTATTTTGAAGGTTTCACTATGTAATAGAGCACGCTTTTCTTAAAAAATAAGAAACGCGTAACCTTGCGCTCCTCTCTTTTAATCACGTAATCTTCTTGAATTAAGCGATAATGTAAACCTTTGGGTAACGTTGATAAAGCAACATAATTCTGTCCTTGTTTTTTCTCTTTTTCAAATAAGAGTAAAAACTGTTCAAAATCATCAGAACATTCTGACAATTTCAATTGTTCAAATGCTGATTCTAACATTTTATTAATATTTTTCGTTATAGTAAGATATGGTAAATATATCAAATAATTCAATAGAAAAAACATATTCCACTAAATAATATAGGCATTTCGCCAAAATTATAAGAAAAACAAAAACAATCTTATTTTAACAAAAAACAATCAATATAATAACCACCTTGTGGTACAATTTTATATTATACAACAGATTATCAATTAATTATTCTGTTTTTTACATATTTAAAGTAACACTATTTTCTTTATATAGCTTCTTTTCCCTTTTTTTATTGTTAAAAATAATTAACATTCAATGCACAGCTGTAATTGTTAGTTATTCAGCTCCTGTCGACAGCTTAAGTTCAGGGGTGTTACTTCAGGATTCTTTTTCTATCTACGAATCTCAAAATAATAAACTCTTTTTTTAAAAAAGAACAGATGTCTAATGTTCTTTTCGAAGCGCTTAATAATAAAATCCTCTTGTATCAAGCGATAATGTAAAGCAACGGGAATCGATGTCAATATGAGGTAGTTTCTTCCTTTTTTTTTCTCATTTTCAAACAAAACTAAAAACTCCTCAAAATAATCCTCTTGTTTTAACGATTCCAAATGCAAGATGATCGAATCTATCATTTCTTTAGTTTTTATGTGTTTATATAATTGCAAATATATCAATAATAACACAAAAAATAAATAATATATTCATTAATTAACCAAAAACACATGCTTATTAGCTAAAAAAACAAGAAATAACACAAGTTTATAACAAAAAAACTATTAATTTTAGAACCGTTTGCAATCAAGTTAAAATAAAACGCAATAAAAAAGCTTTATTATCGAAAAAAGAACAAAAATAAACACACAACTCACTAATTAACAACCTATTACATCTCAAAAAATGACTTTTTACTCATCGAAATCACTTTAATTCACTGGCTGTGTAGTTTTGATTTTCACATCTGCACATCTTGTACTGATTTTAGAAGCAAATGCAACTTGATAGCTATCAAATTGCATTTGCTTGAAATTTTCGATTCAGCATGAATAATCATTCATCAGAGCACGCTAAACTGTTCCCTCTTACTGCAATTTAGCTTTGTAGCTCTAGAAAACGGCAATCAAAACCTGGCGATATCAAAAAACGCCACAAAAAAACCATTCCTTTTTGTAGGAATGGTTTTTTCTTATTGACTGTTAACCGGTTAACTGTAAACCGTTAACCTATTTATACATTTTGCTTCTTAGTTCTTTCACTTTTGGATCATCCAAATAGTCTTCAAACGTCATGTAACGATCAATTACTCCATTTGGCGTTAATTCCAAAATACGCGTTCCAACGGTTTGAGCAAACTCCTTATCGTGGGTCGTGAATAAAACTGTTCCCTTAAACCCTTTCAACGAGTTATTAAAAGCAGTAATCGACTCTAAATCCAAGTGGTTGGTTGGTTCATCAAGCATCAACACATTGGCTCTTAGCATCATCATGCGAGACAACATACAACGTACTTTCTCCCCTCCTGACAATACGCGTCCTGTTTTCAAGGCCTCTTCACCAGAGAAGATCATCTTTCCTAAGAATCCACGTACATATACTTCATCTCTCTCTTCTTCCGTTTTTGCCCACTGACGCAACCAATCGACAAGCGTTAAGTCGTTTTCAAAAAAGGCGTGGTTATCTGCTGGTAGGTACGATTGAGAAGTTGTAATTCCCCATTCTACTTTACCTGCATCTGCTTTTAGATGGTCATTGATGATTTCGTAAAAAGCGGTTGTTGCACGTGAATCACGAGAGATTACGACAATTTTATCCCCTTTAACTACGTTTAAATCTACATCTTTAAATAAAACTTCACCTTCAATTGAACTTGCCAATCCTGTAATGTTCAAAATCTGGTCTCCTGCCTCGCGATCTTGATCAAAAATAATCGCTGGATAACGACGAGAAGAAGGTTTAATATCGTCTAATTTCAATTTATCAATCATCTTTTTACGAGATGTTGCTTGTTTAGACTTAGCAACGTTCGCACTAAAACGACGGATAAACTCTTCTAATTCTGCTTTTTTCTCCTCAGCTTTCTTATTTTGCTGTGCTCTTTGTTTAGCCGCTAATTGACTCGACTCATACCAGAAGGTATAGTTACCTGAATAGTGGGTAATTTTTCCGAAATCAATATCTGACACGTGCGTACATACTGCATCAAGAAAGTGACGGTCATGGGATACTACTAATACTGTATTCTCATAGTTTGCTAAGAAATGCTCTAACCAACCGATGGTTTCAAAGTCCAAATCGTTGGTTGGCTCATCCATAATCAATACATCTGGATTACCAAACAAAGCTTGTGCTAATAATACGCGGACTTTAAGTTTAGCATCTAAGTCACCCATTAATGTATAGTGAAACTCTTCAGCAATACCTAAATTGGACAACATTGTTGCTGCATCAGACTCTGCATTCCATCCATTCATTTCATCAAAGCGAATTTGAAGCTCCCCAATACGGTCAGCATTCTCATCTGTATAGTTTAAATACAGTTCGTCCATTTCTTTCTTTACCGCAAATAGGTCTTTATTCCCCATTACCACAGTTTCTAACACCGTGTGTTCATCAAACATATTGTGGTTCTGATTTAATACAGACATACGTTTGCCCGGTTCTAAAATAACATGTCCAGAAGTTGGATCAAATTCACCAGATAAAATTTTCAAAAACGTTGATTTACCCGCACCATTTGCACCGATAATTCCATAGCAGTTACCCTGCGTAAAGGTTACATTTACTTCATCAAATAAAATTCGCTTACCGAACTGAACTGACAGATTTGAAACTGTTAACATTATTTCTCCTTTGATTTAATTTGTGCAAAATTACTAAATATATATGAGATTTAATCCGTCTTATTTATTTCAATTTTGAATTACTTATTTTAACCATATCTTAACAAGTTTAAATAATCGTAAAACTTACTTTTGCTTCTGACGTCAATCTTTAACTAGCATTATTCCCCAAAACAATGTGTAGTAACATCTTACATACAAGTATTCGCTATGGCCTATTGCCATTAATCACGTTGCTATTTTCTTGTCAAAAGAAATTTGAGCCAACGGATTATTCCGCTTATTTCAGTGGCGAAATACAAAATCCAACGAGCAATTATATTCTATTTTTCAAAGATAACGACTTGTTAGACACGATTTTTCTAGATGAGAACAATCGCTTTGAAAAGAAATTTGACTCGTTAACTCCTGGACTTTATATCTATAGAATTAACCCTGAATTTCAATATGTGTACTTCGATAAGAATGACAGCTTACACCTGCGTTTAAACTCGAGGGACTTTGATCATTCGATTATCTTTTCTGGTCGAGGGGCCGAGAAGAACAACTTCTTAATGAACTTAACCGTTAAGAACTTAGTGGATGAATCTACGCGTTATGAAAATTATGATTATGACGTAAATCAATTTACGCGTTTTATCGATTCTACACACGCCGCACGAACTACCTACTATTTGAGAAGCAAAGCTGTGATTGGATGGGACCCCGAATTTGACATGTATGCCAAGACAAAGCTAGATTTACATTTTTATAGTCAAAAAGAAATTTACCCTATCGCACATTATGTGCGCACAAAAAAAGATATTCGCGAACAACTACCTGTAGATTATTACGCTTTCCGCAATAAAATTGATTTCAACAATGAAAAGTTGATTCGCTACTCCTCTTTCACAAAGTACTTAGCTATTATGTTGAGTTCAATTAGTGATGAATCGGATTTAGACTTTGACAGTGAAACAAAGTTCGACAAGAACATCACCAAACTCCATATTGTGGATACGTTGATTCGCAATGAGAAAGTAAAAAATACAGTTTTAGACAATATTGCACTTATTTATTTGTTAGAGGATCAAAATCTCAACAACAATGACAAGTTTTTTGAAGCTTATTTCAAACTCTCTACAGACACCACGCAACACCGTGAGATTGTAAAAATTCAAAATGCCGTACAAAATTTAAAGTACGAAAACCGTCTACCGAAAGTAGATTTAGTTGACATAGACGAGAAATCTGTTGATTTTAAAAAGTTAATTCACAAGAAAACCCTGATGTTCGTTTGGACAAAAAACGGCTTAGCTCATGCAGAGGCGAGTCACAAAAGAGCCTTAGATCTGTTGGAAAAACGCCCCGATATTCAAGTAATTTCGGTGTGTATTGACGGAGAACATCAAGAATGGAAGGATTTGATACGCCCGTACAAACATCCCAACTTAATTGAATTGCGCTGCACCGATTTTAACGACATGAAAGACAAATGGATTATTACTAAAATTCAACGCAGCATCATCCTAAATAAAGATGGAAGTATTCAAGAAGCCTTTGTCAATATTTTTGATCGCAATATAGAGAAGTTGTTAGAGTAAGCCGATTGTTAGCGGTGAACAGTTGACCATTTACAGAAGATTATACAACCTATAAAAATAACCAATCCCAAAAAAGGGTTGGTTTTTTTGTTGCTTGTTGTGAAATGACAATTTGGTTAGAAGGGTTAACCAATGAACCAATACCCTAATTAAAGTGGATATTCGATTAAGAAAAAGAATGCACTTCAACCAGCAACACTTACTGTTTACTAATCCTTGCTAACAGTTCACCTCAAAAAAAAACCTTCAATAGCAAGAAGAAGTTTGAGCTATTGAAGGGTTTGTATGTTTTTAAAAATTCAATATCATATATTTAGTCCCCACTAATATTTTTATGATATCTTAAAGGAATCGTGCACAACTACATTTTGTGCATTTTTTTTCAAACTTCATGGACAAAATTACAAGTACTTTTGTAAAAACAAAACACATCTATCTTTTTTTTACTTCTTTCATCTCTTTATTTATCACTGCTCAGAGAAATATACTCGTAAAATAAACTCCAAATATTTTAGAATCAGAGGCCTCAGAATAAATCACAAAAGATGGAAATAATTTTTTCTTTAAATAAATAACTGTATTTTTTATTTTCTGTTTGCCTTTATATTTGCAAAGAGTTGATTTTACAATTCTTATACTTGCGTTTAGAAACGCAATATCCGATTGTTCACTGTTTCAATCTTTTTAGAATTCACAATCTTTTATTGGTTTTTTCGCTTAAAATGATAAAAAAAGTAATTTTATCAACGTAAATCATTTTTTTTATTTTTTTATAGACATAAACTGATATTTAATAAAAGAATAGTACTACCTTTGTGCCTATTTTTAAAATTTATATGAACAATTTCGAACTATTAGGTCTAAATGAATTGCTAGTATCTGCAATTAATGATTTGGGATTTGAGAATCCTTCAGAGATCCAAGAAAAAGCAATTCCTTTATTATTAGAAAAAAATACCGATATTGTTGCGTTAGCCCAAACAGGGACTGGGAAAACCGCAGCATTTGGTTTTCCGCTTATTCAGAAAATTGACCTGTCAAAAAAACACACTCAAGCGTTGATTTTATCACCGACGCGTGAGTTATGCTTGCAAATTGCAAATGAAATCAAACAATACTCTAAGTACGTAAAAGGACTTCATACAGTGGCTGTATACGGTGGGGCGAGTATTACAGAGCAAGCAAGAGAGATCAAGCGTGGTGCACACATCATTGTAGCAACTCCAGGGAGAATGCAAGATATGATTAACCGCGGAATGGTTGACATCAAACATATTGAATATTGTGTGTTAGATGAGGCAGATGAGATGTTGAATATGGGGTTTTATGAGGACATCACCTCAATTTTAGCTGACACACCAGATGACAAGAGTACTTGGTTATTCTCTGCAACAATGCCTGCTGAAGTAGCGAGCATTGCAAGAGAATTCATGTCTAACCCTGCTGAAATCACAGTTGGACACAAAAATCAAGGTTCTACTAATGTTAGTCACGAGTATTACTTAGTTTCTGCAAGAGACCGTTATTTAGCATTAAAGCGTTTAGCTGATGCCAATCCGAACATCTTTTCAGTTATCTTTTGTAGAACAAAAAGAGACACCCAAGCAATTGCTGAGAAGTTAATTGAAGACGGGTACAACGCAGCTGCATTACACGGAGATTTATCGCAAGCGCAACGCGATGCGGTAATGAAAGCCTTTAGAGGAAAACAAATCCAGATGTTAGTAGCAACAGATGTTGCTGCACGTGGAATTGACGTTGATGATATTACACACGTTGTAAACTACCAGCTTCCAGATGAGATCGAAACCTATACCCACCGTAGTGGTCGTACAGGACGTGCTGGAAAATCTGGGGTTTCAATGGTAATTATCACGAAAAGTGAGGCGCGCAAGATTTCTCAAATCGAGCGTATCATGAAGACGAAATTCGAGGAAAAACCAATTCCTTCTGGATTGGAAATCTGCGAAATTCAGTTGTATCACATTGCTAACCGCATTAAAAACGTAGAAGTTAACCCGGAAATTGAGACATTTTTACCGTCTATTTCTGAGCTATTAGTAGACTTAACAACGGAAGAATTGATTAAAAAAGTAGTTTCTGTAGAGTTTAATCACTTGTTAGAATACTATCAAAAATCTTCAAACAGCTTAAGTAATGCTGGTTCTGCAGCAAGAACATCGAAAGAGGTTCCTACAGATGGAGCGGTTCGTTTCTTCTTAAACTTAGGAGAAAAAGACGGTTTCGACTGGATGAGCTTGAAAGATTACTTACGTGATACGTTAGAATTAGGACGTGATGATTTATTTAAAGTGGATGTAAAAGAAGGATTCTCATTCTTTAATACAGATGCTGAGCACGCGGACAAGATTATGACAATCTTAAACAACGAAACGTACCAAGAGCGCCGAGTAAATGTTGAGATCTCAAATAATGACGGAGGGAAAAACTCTGGCAGAAGAGACCACAACAGACGCGGAGGCGGAGGCGGACGTGGCGGAGATGGAGGTTTCCGTTCTGAGCGTAGAGATCGCGGCGAAAGAAGCGATAGAGGCGACAGAAGAGGCGGAGATCGCTCAACGAGCAACCGTTCTGATCGTGGCGGAAGCGGCGGAGGCGGCGGAAGTCGTTTCAGCGATAGAAATGACAGAAGCGACAGAGGCAGCAGCAGAAATGACAGAGCGCCTAGAAATGAAAGAAGTTCTTCAAGACGCACAGGCGATAACAGCGCTCCAAAACGTCCAAGAAGAAGTTAATCTGTTAATTTTTTTCAAATAAGATATAAAACTGTAAAATATCCACTATTTTTAAGCAATTTTAAAAATGATGAGAAATTTTACAGTTTTTTTATTTACATGCCTACTGTCTTTCGCGGCATGGAGTCAAACTCCGCAAGTGAAAGGTACTATTTACAACGACAAGTCTCTCCTACCTGTTGATGATGTTAACGTGATTAACATTACGCAAGTAAAGGGAACAGTCAGCAAGCGAGATGGTTCTTTCTCTATAGCTGCTAATCTGAATGATTCCATTCACTTTTCCTTTCCGGGATATTTACCCATCAAACTAAAGGTAACCAACGACTGGTTAAACAATGATAATCTAAAACTGTACTTGACAGAACAGTCTATTGAACTGGCTGAAATCTTCATCAAGAAATACGATTTAACAGGTATTCTAGAAGTAGATACCAAATTAATCGAACTCAATGACAAATTACAAGTTGATTTCTATAGGCGCACGAGTATGCCAACGTATAGTATAGCCGTGGGTAGTTACTTTAGTCCGGTAGATGCAGTATATAACTTATTTAAAGGCAAAGCCAAAGAACTCAAGAAACTCGAAAATATCAGGGAAGATCAAAACATGATTGCACTCATGCAAACGCGTTATGATCGCGAAATTGTTTGCGGGTTATTGGGTATCACACAAGAAGATATCATTAAAACTTTAAAGAATTGCAACCAAACAGATCGCTTCATTTATACGGCTACTGATTTCCAAATTTATCAGGCCCTCAATGAATGTTTTGAGAATTCGAAAATACTAGTAAAGAAACAAAATAATACATCCAGATAAGGGGTGTATTTTTTTTGTTCTTTTCTTCGAATACATACTCGCAAAACAAAAAAATAAAAGGTATTTTTGTACGCAATAACTACACATAACTAATTTAAATTCTCGCACTAAAATGAATATCATTTTAAAATCTGCAAAAATTATAGATTCAACAAGTCCATTCCACAATCAAGTGGTGGATATACACGTAAAAAACGGAAAAATTGAAAAGATAGCTGCTTCGATTACAGATGCTGAAGCTAACGTAATTCAATTGGAAGATTTAAGTGTTTCTCCCGGTTGGTTTGACACTTCTGTTTCTTTTGGTGAACCTGGCTATGAGGAAAGAGAAACCTTGGTTCACGGATTAGAAGTAGCTGCAAAAAGCGGTTTTACACAGGTAGCCATTCAATCCAACAACAATCCTATTACAGACAATCAGAGTATTGTAAGCTTTATCAAACAAAAGGCTTTCGGACAAACAACAGAGGCTTTTCCGATTGGCGCATTAACGATGAAAAGCGAAGGAACGGATTTGGCAGAATTATACGATATGAAGAATGCCGGTGCTGTGGCATTTGGCGATTATAAAAAAGCGATTGACAATGCAAATGTCTTAAAAATTGCACTACAATATGTACAGGATTTTGACGGATTAGTTCTTGCTTTTTCACAAGATAAGAGCGTGAAAGGAAAAGGAGTCGTACACGAAGGTATTACAAGTACAACACTGGGGCTAAAAGGTATTCCTCCTTTAGCTGAGGAATTACAAGTGGCGCGTAATTTGTTCTTGTTGGAATACACGGGAGGTAAACTACACATTCCCACTATTTCAACAGCAAAATCAGTAGAACTTATCCGCGAAGCAAAAGCCAAAGGATTACACGTAACTTGTAGCGTGGCTGTTCATCAGCTGATATTCACTGACGCTAAATTAACCGAATTCGACAGCCGTCACAAAGTATCTCCTCCCTTAAGAGATGAAGAAACTAGACAGGCACTATTGGCGGGTATACTTGACAATACCATTGACTGTATTACCACAGATCACACGCCTTTGGACATTGAGCACAAAAAGTTAGAATTTGACCTTGCTACGTCGGGAACCATTGGTTTAGAATCAGCCTTTGGCGCCTTAAATACAGTTTTACCAATTGAGGTAATTGTGGACAAACTAACGGCAGGGCGTGCAATTTTTGGTATTGAAACTACGCGTATTGCTGTAGGAGAAATCGCTAATTTGAGTTTATTCTCTACGCAAGGAACCTGGACTTTCAACAAGGAAAATATCCTTTCTAAATCGAAGAATTCTGCCTTTTTGGGCACACCTATGCAAGGAAAAGTATATGGGGTAATTCGCCAAGACAAACAAACATTTATTTTTTAGTTCAACTAAAAAACAATTTATATTATTGAAGTATTATGATTAAAACGTTTACGGCTAAAGAAATTGAAAGCGGAAAAAACATGGCCATTGCCTCCCATCTTACCATTTTGGGATGTATGATTGTCATCTTTATGAATATTGAACCGAAGAACAAATACACCGGATTCTACATCAAACAAACCTTTGGTTTACATTTGATGTTTTACGTATTCGGGTATTTTGTATCGAATGTAGACTCTCTATTTGCAACAATTCCGTTTTATGTTTGTTTTGTTGTGTTGTGGTTCTACAGCCTCTTGGGTTCTATTCAAGGAGAAGTACGCGTACTACCTGCTCTAGGTGGTTATTTTCAAAAATGGTTTGACAAATTATCTGTATAACGATGGAAACAGCATTATCAATCAAGTACTTGATTCAAGAGCCAAAAGTAAAAAAGGATAAAAATCCTTTAATTCTCTTACTTCATGGATATGGTAGTAACGAAGAAGATTTATTTTCATTTGCCAGTGAACTTCCAGAAGATTATTACATTGTGTCCGTGCAAGCGCCCTACCCTGTTCCACCGTATGGTTATGCTTGGTATGCGATTCACTTTGACGCGGATGCGAATAAATTTTCTGATGACCAACAAGCCATCGAATCTCGCGATTTAATCGTAAAATTCATTGACGAACTAATTCAAACGTATCCTATTGATGCAGCCCATATCAACTTGGTTGGATTTAGTCAAGGGGCTATTTTGAGTTATGCCATTGCCTTATCTTATCCTGAGAAAATCAATAAAGCTGTTGCTTTAAGTGGTTATTTCAACGCCAATATTATTAAGGCAGGGTTTGAACAAAACGATTTTAGCCAATTGCAATTTTTCGCTTCTCACGGTACGGTAGATCAGGTAATCCCCGTGGATTGGGCTAGAAAAACATCCCCTATTTTAGACGCACTACAAATCAAACACCAATACAAAGAATATCCTGTCGGACATGGGGTTCATCCGTTGAACTTTATGGATTTTAAAAATTTCCTACTTGGTTAGTCGTTTGTCGAACATATTCATAAAAAAGCCCATTCTGCTGTAGAATGGGCTTTTTTGTGTTTTCGCTTTTTGTTTTTTTGTACAAATTATCAGTGAATTCTCCCCCTCTCACCTTCTCACCCATCTAAACAAAAATCAACCAACAAAAAAACCATTCCTATAAAGGAATGGTCTTTTTATTTTGAGCATTTACTGATCACTGTTAACAGCTAACTGTTAACCATTTAATAATTCAACTGTACCCAGCCCGTTTTCTGTTTACCGTGAGAGATAATAACGTAATAATAAGTACCACTTGGTAATTGATTTCCGCTCTTATCTTTTCCTACAAATTCATTTTTATAGCCTAAACCATGAGAATAGACTTCCATTCCATTTCGGTTAAAAATTTGAATTTTGGCTACTCCGTGTTCTGTTAAATCAAAGCGATCATTGATTCCATCTCCATTCGGAGAGAATCCCTTCGGAATAGGGCAATCTTCAAAATCAACAGTAAAACTACTTTCATCATAACAGAATACTTCTTTATTGCCATTTCTTGTTACAATATAAATTGTCATAGGAACGATGACTTCATAATCTTTAAAGAGTTCAATTCCTCCTTCATTAGGTTCTGTATAGTATTTGCAATCATTAGGCAATTCTGGCAATGTGAATGTTTCACAAGCCAATACTTCATTGTCAAATACAGGAGCAATGACTTCTGGCAAAATTTCAATTTTGAAATTTGATTCGCCATAACATTGCTTTTCATCTTCGTGGTACACATAAAGTGTATTTTTCCCTACCACATTATAGACATCCCCCGCATTGTATCGCGTTCCTGCACCATAAGGTTCTGTAAAATAAGCTTCTCCTTCTGCTAAGGCAGGTAAAGCTATTTCCTTACACACAAAAATATCTTTGATTTTTGTTGCCCCTAGTTGACGGTTAATTCCCAAGCGGAAACTTACTATTTTATCACATTTGGTAATCTTATTGGTTACCTTCATGAAGATAGTTTCTGCTAAAGGATCTAATGTAGTATACATAGCCTCTATTTTATTCACTTCATTTTCAGCATCTGCCTGAGATTTGTAATACTCAATTGTCACATCCTCTACCGCAAAATCCTTGACGATGTTCGCAATATTCTCATCCAAGTTGTAATTATACGTACTACCTGGTTTTTTTGCACAATCATAAAGCGTTTTAGGCGCGTTGAGAATCATCGGTTCTTTTAAGAAGTTAAAACTCTTTTCGATGACCATCTCTTCTCCATTACAGTGTTCATACTTAATTCGACCCGTATACGTTGTCGATTCAGTAATCGTTACCGTGATATCTGTATCTGTAGTAAGTACTTGTCCGTCTTTCAACCATTCAAAACTCGCGATTGACTCGCCATTTGGCGTAAAACGCCACGCTTCATTTTGTGCTGTCCAATCACCTGTGTTACGATCTGCTGGAAAGTGAGCTAAAGTACCATCTGCGTTTTGCATCCCTAATAAACCATTACCCTCATTCCAATCCTCACAAGGTTTTCTATTTTTTACATAGATTTCTACAATATTGGTTCCTTCATATAGAACAATCTGAGATGTTTGTGTACTTCCTTCAATATCGTTTTCATCATATGCACAACTAAACATTCCCATTTGATATACATTAAATACTAAAGCACGACATGGATATGAACCTAGAATCTGGTAATTTACGGAATAACTATCTGGTGAGTCTGAAGGATCTGTATCTTGTAAAACACCAAATATTGCATTAGCAAAAGGAGGGTCTCCAAAATCTCCTATAAAAGGAATAGGGTTATTATAGTCCCATCCACATGGATCATTTGGTTCATATAACCCCCCAGGTACTACTCCATCAATGCTAAATGTAATTGCCCCGTTGGTAGAAATGAGCACTTTGTTATAACTGTTGCCATAAAAACAGAAGTCAAACCCTAGATCAATGATATCCGACCATTCATCATCTTCCGTTAAATTTACAGCATCTCCTCCAAAGAAAGGGAATGGTGGTGCATAGTCAATCGCTTCAACTGCATACGTATCCGTTGATTTTATATCGTAATAATTTGCTTTTAAATCTAATGTATACGGATCATCTGAGCATATAATATACTCTCCATCCATTGAGATATCCAATTCAATATCATCTAAGGTAATCCCTGCACATCCAGGAGGGTGAAAGATTGAATAATCTTTTGGTCCTGTCCACCACCCTTTTTCTGTATCCGAGCAAATTGGGCGTACAAATACTTTAAAGAAGGTTTCTTCAGGTACATTTTCTACGATATAAGAAGGATCTCCCTCCACAATAATACCCGTATCCGATTCCGTTGGATACGGCTCTCCATTTTCGATAATAAAGACCTCCCATTTGGTTTGTCCCGGTCCTGGAGTCCAAGTTATTTCAAAATTAGTGGTATTTTCGATTAACAGAGCATTCAGATCCGTAACATCTACACATGTATAGGGTTTAACTACGAGATTATCTACAGCTGCAGGCGGTTGCGTACCCGAATAAGGATCTTGGATCCATTCAAAAACAAGACGCATATTTTGGCCTGCAAATGCCGTTGCATTGACAACATTTCGCTGAACCGTAAATTGGTTGGCATTGGCAAAAAATACGGTTGGATCTAATTCAATTCGATTAGCCGCTGGTGTAATTGCAACATCTACCGTTGGTGTAAATGACGTTGGCACCATCCAAACTTTCATAAAATCACTTGGTTCATCATCCCATCTCGGGTTAAATTCACCCATTGCTCGCCATACAAAAGAAATATCAAGCTGCTGTGTATTAGCAGGTACAATAAAATCTTTAAACGCGTGGATTACGGTTTCCTCATCCACAGTATACCTATTCGCAACCCCGTGGTTATTCGTTACATATAAAGAGCGAGTTCCATTTGCACTTACCGCATTTCCGGCCACCCATTGATGAAAATCATTGTGGTTGGTTCGAAAATACACATCCCCTTCAAAAGACTCATTATAAGGCAAGGCTTGAGGCGTCATATTTGGGATATTAACGGCTATAGGTCCAATCCATTTGCTCTTAGTTGTGGCATCACAAGAGGTTCTCATCCACACATAGTAAAAAGAACCCGTGGTCAGATTGGCAAATGTGTAGGTATTTCCTGTAGCACTGCTATGCGTGGGTGTATCCGTATCCACAGCTAAGGGCAATGGATTTGTTTTCAGTATAAACTCATAGGTATCCACATCCGTAACCGGTGTCCACCCCACCGTAAAGCTGGTAGATGTGACTGCATTAACTTCCAAATTTTGCGGTCTACTACAAAGTACATTTCTCAAATCGACATTGTCAATAGCCGCAGGAGGTTGTGTACCTCCACTTGAGTCATTTCTCCATTCAAATACAAGGCGTATGGTTTCTCCTCGATAAGGCGTTCCATCAAAAAAGATTAGTTCACTTTGAAACGCATTATTCAAATAATAGTTTGATCGTCCAAGTTGAAGCACCCCATCTGCATCTTCGTCAACCTCTTCATTAGCTAACAGTATATAATCGGCAGGTACAATCCACACCTTAAAGTAGTCATTGGGCCAAAATTCACCCTCTCCCATACACAGCCAATCAAATGACAGCTGTAATTCATTGGTAGTTGCATCGATAGAAAAATCTTTATACGCATGAGCAACCGTTGACTCCCAGTCCTCATCATCTGTTTCATAATGATGCGAAACCCCTTCATCATCACTAATGTACATGGCGTGTGTTCCGCCGTTATTTACAGCGGTTCCTACCACCCATTTATTCACTTTATCTCCAAGGAAGACAAAGTTATTTGCTCCTTCAAAACCATCCGTAAAAGGCAGACCAACAGGAATGATTTGCGTACTGAAATTCACTGGTCCCACCCAATCAGAAAACTCATCATCCGCACATTTAGCGCGAACATATACTTCGTATGCTGTATTGGCAGTAAGTTGCGTTGCGTTATACGTCGTGGCTTGCACTTCTACGCCCGCAGCGGGTGCACCTGTACCGGCCAATTGCACAGCAACTTCCCATTCCTCCTCTTGATAACCCGTAGTCCAATCGATTTGTACACCACTAACTGTGCGATTCGAAACCGTTATGCCCAAAGGAGTAGGACAAGCTGGAATATCTTCCACAATCACATTGTCAACATACAAACGCCAACCATCTAATCCTCCAGGTGGCACATGCCAAGCGATATTGACATTTCCTGTAAAGGGTACCCCATTTTCATCTACTAAATACACAATTTCTTCGCGATACACGATATTATCATATTCGCGCAGCGGTACTAATTCATGAACAAAACTAGCAGCCGCTGTACCACTTGTTGATAGTACAACTTTAAAATCATTAGGTTCATTGTCAGATTGTACGCGATAGAAATAGCGCAATCTTTGATTCCCACTAAGTTGAATGGTTGGTGAGATTAACCAATCATCATTATCTCCATCATTGTAATCGGTATAAAATGCAGCGACTTGGTCTCCAACATAAGGATTACTGTCGTAATTCAAATCCCAAGTATCGTCATCCTCATTTCCATCTACAACAGTCCAACACTCTTTTGTTGGAGAATCTGAAGCAAAAGTTTCCACAAAAGGAAGCGTTGTAATTACATTACAAACAGGATCCTCAAAAAATAAAGCTGAAGTGTGATTCGACGTACTTTGATTTGGAATGATGCTCGTATCAAACCAATCCATTTGTAGATCCTCAAACCAAGTTTGCAACTTAGGTGAGGCCAAAACAAAGGCAGGAACGATCAAAAGGGCTAGTATAACCCCTTTGAGCAACTGTTTTCTCTTTGCCATAAAAATTTTATTTACTATTACTACTATTAGCAAACTAAATTAAATAAAATTTTAGTTAAAAAAACATCCTCTTAATTAAATAATCAAAATTATTTTGATTAAAAAAAACATATATAAAATAAATAACACAAAATACAAGACAATATGGCAATTTAATAAAACCACAAGGTCATGAAAATTTATTTTTTTTAACATTTCAATCCCCTCTTTTTTTGGTCTTTTGCTATCGAACAAGGGCAAAAAATAGGTATAAAAAAGAAAGAATCTTTACTGATTGCTTATCTTTTTCGTATATTCTGTAGGAAAAATTCCCGTTCCATTTGATTAATAATTACATTTGTTCGAAATCAACAGACGATGACGGAACAAAACGACGATAATTCAGGAGTACAGCGCAAACTCAAAGCTCGACACTTAACTATGATTGCCATTGGCGGATGTATCGGTACTGGTTTATTTATGGCCAGTGGGGAAGCCATTCACCAAGCAGGACCAGGAGGGGCGGTATTAGCCTATGCAGCTATTGGGGTCATGGTTTATTTTTTAATGACATCTCTTGGAGAAATGGCAACCTATTTACCTGTATCCGGATCCTTCAGTACGTACGCTTCCCGTTTTGTAGATCCTTCTTTGGGCTATGCTTTGGGTTGGAATTATTGGTTCAATTGGGTGATTACTGTAGCTGTTGATGTATCCATTGCCGCTTTAGTTATTTCGTATTGGGAGCCTCTGAGTTTTCTTCCTCCCTGGGCCTGGAGCTTACTATTCTTTGGTATTATAGTAGGATTAAATACACTATCTGTCAAAGCTTATGGAGAATCTGAATATTGGTTTGCTTTTATTAAAGTAATAACGGTCCTTGTTTTTTTAGGCGTGGGTCTATTGACTATTTTCGGAATTTTGGGAGGTGAATACATTGGTTTTAAAAACTTTACCATTGGAGATGCTCCTTTTATAGGAGAAGGATTCTCAGGTAAATTCCTCACGGTTTTGGGGGTCTTTCTTATTGCGGGATTCTCGTTTCAAGGAACAGAACTCATCGGAATCACGGCAGGAGAATCTGAAAATCCAGAGAAAAACATTCCCAAAGCCATCAAACAAGTTTTTTGGCGCATCCTCATTTTTTATATCCTATCTATATTTGTCATTGGCTTAATTATTCCCTATACAAGTCCAGAACTTTTGGGCGCAGATATTACTGAGATTGCTAAATCGCCGTTTACTTTAGTTTTTGAAAAGGCACATTGGGCCTTTGCAGCTGCTTTAATGAATGCGGTAATCTTAACCTCTATCCTCTCTGCGGGAAATTCCGGTATGTATGCCTCAACGCGTATGTTATATGCCATGGGAAAAGATGGCATGGCTCATCGTTCATTTGGCAAAACCAATAAAAATGGAGTCCCAATCCTTGCATTATTAGCAACTGCATTCGTTGTATTACTTATTTTCATCATTCAATCGGTTACCCCCCAAGCAGTAGATTTTATTTTAGCTGCCTCGGGTTTAACTGGATTTATCGCTTGGTTGGGTATTGCTATTAGCCATTATCGCTTCAGACGCGCTTACCTTGCACAAGGCAAAGATCAAAAACAATTAGTATATCGCGCTAAACTTTTCCCCTTTGGTCCCATTTTCGCTTTTGTTCTCTGCTTGTTCGTAATTATTGGACAAGACAGCAAAATGATTTTAGAAGGAGTTGTCGATTGGAACGGAATCTTCATTACTTATATGGGTATTCCCTTTTTCTTGTTCTTCTATTTCTACCATAAATTGAAGTACAAAACAAAAGTAATTCCATTAAAAGACGTTGATTTAAAGAAATAACACTTTCGCAAAGAACACAAAGCTCCACTCCCCTCCTCTAATGGAGGGTTGTAACTCGCTGCTTACCGAAGAATAATGTTACACTTTTGCACGATGCTGTAAGACAAAATCCAGTACTTCCATTTTACTCTTATTGTCCTTGAAAATGTCCTCGTGAAAGTTGCTTAACTTCGTTAGCAAAAAAAGCAAACTTTGCTTTTCAGTTACGTGTAAATCACCATTAATCATTTGAGCGAAATACTGAATTTCCCCCATTTGACTTGTTACTTCACGTTGCCCTAATGCTGTAATTTCGATGATTTTACTTCTTTTATCAACTTCAGAATCTTTTTGGCGTACAAATTCAAGTTGAATCAATCGATTGATAATTTGCATACCTGTTGGCTTTTCTTGTGCGCTCAAGCGGATTAACTCCATTTTTGTCATTTCGCCATGTATCCATAAGTTGAGTAAAACAATCCAATTATCTTGGGTGGCTATAGCCTTATCTGCCAATAGAGATCGCCAATACACCTTGCTGTAGTTCGCTATTTTTAACAAAGCTAAAGCGATATGCTGTTCCGTAGTTACTTTTGTGTCTTGCAGTGCGGTGTCGTCCGCTACTATAGATTCTTCCTTTTTCTTGTGAATCCAGGTTTTAAATCCCTCAATATTTTGGGGATAGGTCGGCACTAACCCTCCCTCCGTTTCTTTTTCAAACTCAAAAAGAAGATGTATAAACTCAATTAGTAATTTGTGGTTCATTTTAACCTAAAACATTTAAATAACACAAGGCAATTTGCTTAATTGCCTAATCAAATATATAGATTTAAAAATATCAGCTCTTTTACTGTATATTTACCAAATAAAACTTTATTCCCTTATTTTTACCAATACTTATTTCATTCTACAACACTATATTTAGTGTTTACGCCCAAACATTCTCAAATTGCGAATATTGTGTTTTTATAAAAAAAATAACATTAACTTCATTTAGAAGTAATACTACTGAGAAACCTACCTTTTTTCTATTTTTGACTTCTTGTTTTCACATCTAGTAGGAGATTGCAAACACAACTCCCCCATCATATTGGTCACAAAAGAGAAAAGTCCTACCTTAGTACACGATAAAATTAATCACACAATAGCATGAAAAAAATACACTTACTTGCTCTGGCTATACTTTCGAGTAATTGTCTACTTGCGCAACGCAATTTGACTATACAAGAAGCAACCTTGGGGCAGTATACTTCTTTTGCTCCTGCAAAGATTACACAACCTAGCTGGAAAGACGCCAACACGTTGACGCATTTGAACGCTAAACGAGACAGCATGTTTATTCGTCCGGTTTCTACTCAATGGAGTTCGTCTTTTTTACTTACTACTACAGACTTAAATCAGGCGTTAGGACAATCGATTACAGAAGCTAAGTTCAAGGTTACTACTTTTCCTTCTGACCTGGTTTGGAAGAGTGAAACCATTTTCGCTTTTTCTATTGTTGATACGGAGTCTAAATTCAGATGGTTGCTCCAATACAACACCAAAGATAAAAAAGCAGAAGTAATCCAAAAGGTACCTGTTCAGGGCCAAGAGTATACACTATCTAGAAACAGCGATTATGTCGCTTGGTTAAAGGATAACAACATTGTAATTGGCGATAAAAAAGGCCAAGTAATCGAGGTAACTAACGATACGGATTTGGCGATTGTCCATGGTAGTTCTAATACACACCGCAATGAATTTGGCATCAACAAAGGCATGTGGTGGAGTCCAAAACAAGAACAGCTGTTGCACTACAGTAATGACCAATCACAAGTAACCGATTATCCGATGACTCAATGGAATCCGCGGGTAGCTGAAAATAAAAACATCAAATACCCGATGGCAGGCATGACTAATGAGCGTGTTTCCTTGGTTATTTATGATGTATATACGCATCAAAAAGTTACTTTACAAACAGGAGATGCAGATCATTTCTTGACGATGGTCACTTGGGATCCTTCGGGCAACTATGTTTATGTTGGGATTTTAAACCGCGAACAAAATCATTTAAAACTAAACAAGTACAACGCGGCAACTGGTGTTTTTGAAGCTACGTTATTTGAAGAAAAATCCACTACCTATACCGAACCCTCACAAGGTTTAATTTTCAATCCGTCGGATAGTAAAACCTTTCTTTATCTTTCTGAAAAAGGCGGTTATCGTCAACCGTATTTATACACAACCACTGGAAAATTGGTACAAGCTTTGGGACATGAAAATGTGATTATAGAAAGCATTTTAGGTTTCGACAAGGACGGTAAGAACTTGTTTTACACTGGAATTACCAATCAAGGTTTGGACAGACAAGTGTTTAAAGTAAACATCAAGAAAGCAAAAACAGAACAGCTTACCTCGCGTACAGGTACACATGAGGTAGTTTTTAACGAAGATAAATCAGCATTCTTAGATTCATTCAGTAGCCTGGAAGTTCCCAACAAAGTTTCCATTGTACAAACTTCTAATCAAAAGGAGCAAGAATTACTCACTGCTAAAGATCCTTATCAAGGGGTGATTAACATGCCGAAAATGGAATTAGTTACGTTGACAGCTGCTGATGGAAAAACACCATTAAACGCTCGTGTTATCTATCCTACTAATTTTGATGCTTCCCAATCCTATCCTGTAATGGTTTATGTGTATGGAGGACCACATGCGCAATTAATAACCAATAATTGGCTAGGAGGTTCTTCCTTATTTTTTCACTATATGGCACAACAAGGTTATCTTGTATTTACCGTTGATAACAGAGGTAGTTTCAATCGCGGACGAGATTTTGAACACGTAATTCACCGTCAATTAGGACAACAAGAGATGGCAGACCAAATGATTGGTGTCAACTACCTCCAATCACTTCCCTATGTAGACCAAGAAAAAATAGGCGTTTACGGGTGGAGCTTTGGTGGTTTCATGACGACAACCTTATCTGTGACGCATCCTTCTGTTTTTAAAGTTGGCGTTGCTGGCGGTCCTGTAATGGATTGGAAAATGTACGAAATTATGTATGGAGAACGCTATATGGACACTCCTCAGGAAAACCCAGAAGGTTATGAACGTACAAGCTTATTAAATAAAGCAGCGCAATTAAACAATAAATTATTGATTATTCACGGTGCTCAAGATCCTGTTGTTGTACAACAACATTCTATGCAGTTTATCGAAGCATGTATCAAAGCCAATAAGCAAGTGGATTACTTCTTATATCCTACCCATGAACACAATGTACGCGGAATTGATCGCGTTCACTTAAATACTAAAATCGCACAATATTTCTTTGATTATTTGGCTAAGCCAAGACACTAATCAAGCCAATAGATTAATCAAACAGCGGATAATTCTTAGAGTTATCCGCTGTTTTTTTAATAAAAAGAGCCTGTATACGGATATACAGGCTGTTTTTTTAATAAAAAGAGCCTGTATACGGATATACAGGCCTGACAAACTAAAAAAACGCATCAATTCTTACTCTAGTGAATAAGTAATTTTATTTTCTATTTTTTAACAGAGAAACAACTCCAGTGAATTGGACTTAATTTCAACCATCTGATTATCTGTATATAACAAGTTAAAGATCAATTCATCATCGCTCCATAAAGAGGATACACCTAGTTGTTCCAATCGCTCTTCTATCAACTCCTCCAAACTATCAACATCCGCATAACAAAGGGAGTTTAGCCAAACAATATGCCCTTTTCGCTTTCCTTTAGTAATCTCAGCATATTGGTTACCCGCCTCATCTTCTGCAAAAACAAACAAATAATCGGATAGAATGCAATCTTCATTGCGCTCGATAATATCCCATAGCTCATCGTACCCATCTAGGGTATACCAATGTAGCGCTGTCATCTCTGTGCGTATGAAAGCTGTATCTTGTTGCGTTGAATATTTCATCTGGGCTTGAATTAACAGTAATTTGCGCATTTCTTCTGAGAAGCTAAATCGACGTTGTAGTGCATTGATTTCACTTCCTACAGCCACTGTTACTCCAGAATCGACAAAGAAGACGTGTTTGTGATAATGATCCATAGTTTTTTTTTTGACTACCTAAATTTCATCAAAAAAAATCAATTTACAAGTAAGAAACCAATGAGATAACCATTTAATAACCTACCTAAAACATGGAAGTGTTTTTCCTAAAGCTAATTTTTATCTTTTATTTGTTCAATAAAAGTAGAAGGAGAAATACCTTTAATACGTTTAAAAGTAATGGTAAAACGGCTGTGAGAAGCAAAACCACACAGATCTGCTAAGTAGCTGATTTTGTACTTTAGCGTTTCGGGTTTTTCTTGTAATAATCGCACAATATAATCGATGCGAAGCGTATTGATATAACTAGAAAAATCTTGCTGTTTATGGTGTTTAATCACATAAGAAACATAACGGTGATTAACACCGATCTGACTTGCTAGTTTACTCAGCGATATTTCGTGTCTGAGGAATTCTCTTCTTTGTTCAAACAATTGAATTCCCTTTAAAATCAATTCTTCCGTTTCTCTTGAAATGTAATTGTGATCAACAACTAATTCCTCTTGCTTAGTTACTTTTTCATTTTGCGTAACAACAACTGGCACTGCAGTTTCGGGTGTGATTTTCTTCTTTTTTACACTGATTTTGTTGTACTTGCCTTTTCGATAGTAAAACAACGAGATAAAAACAAGAATTCCACCTCCGATAGACAACGTATACAAGACGTAATTTCTATATGCATTTTTCGTTTCTCCTTCCTTTTCATAATAGGATCCTACGAGAAAATCTGCAATCTTAGTTTGTACGCTCAGCTCTTGTTCAATCAATTTCATATAATTTTCATTGTAGAACACGTATTTTTCATTATCTCCGATTTGCTTTGCATATTCGATAAAAGATGCGAGCACTTGTTTTTTGAGCGCTAAGAAATCAGCCTGTTCCCCTACTTCTTGTGCCTTATTTAGGAAAGAAAAAGACGTTTCATAATCTTGTCCAATTAAATGAGCCATCCCTAAACTATTGTAAATAAAGCCTTTTAGAGGACTTTGGGGAGAAGAAGAATGTTGAAGTTCTTCGAGGGCCCTGGTTAAAGTTTGAATTGCTTTTGTCGTCTTTTTTAAGCGGATATAATTCTCCCCTAACAGTTGATCCGTACTTGCTAAATGGAAGAAGCGCAATTTAGGATCAGTTATTTTGCTAAACTCTATACGCCCTTCTTTTAAGCACGTAATGGCCTCTGTATACAAAGCAGCATTCATGTGATAATACGCTTGTTCCTGCAATAAATTTCCCTTTAAAATACTCAATTCTAAAGGATTTTGAACCAAATTACTCCAGTATATTGCTTTGATTAAAGATAACTTACCTAGGGTTTCTATGCCATTTTCGCGATATAACGTCGACAATGCACCTTGTATCCTGGCTTGTAAGTTGGGGTATTTGCTTTTTTCGGCCAAACTATCTGCTCTTTTCAGCGTAACAATGGCGCGTTCTCTGTTGCCATATTGCCGTAATAAAGCGGCGCGTAACATATATACTTCAATCTGTTCTTTACTCGTTGTAGACGCTTGTTCAAGCTTTGTTAGATAAGATAGAGCATTCTGTGGAGTCGATGTTGAAACCACCTTAGTAGTTTGCTGATACAAACTATCAAAGGTGTTATTTTGAGCATGGCTAGCTGTGGTAACCAGAATACAAAATATGATTCTAATGTTCATTAAAATTGTAATTTTTAAGCGAATACAACATGCGTAATTGCTTCTATTTATGATAACTATTAGTCGTTTACAGGATAATTATTCGTTGCTAGCAGGCCTATTACCTACTCTTATTTAGGGGAACTAAGTTAAAGCAACTCAAAAAAGCCTATGTACTAAACATAGGCTTACTATGAAACACAAATATAATAACACAATAATCAAAATGGGGACTTGAATTTATTTCAATGTAGATTTATTGCATATCGAATTTAGTGCTCGCAATTTGATATTAAATTTATTATTTTATATAAAATAAAATAATCATTCACATTTCTTTTACAAATATTTAACTAACATTCTACAAATTAAAGAAAATGACTTTACGAATTGCGTAATACAACAAGTAACAAAAGAGTTAGTAAATTAAAATTCAGCACCTTATACCTATTAAAAATTTTACGACACGTGCTAATCTTTTAATTTAAAACTTGACAAAAGGGAGGATTAAAACAAGGGAGAATTAAAATAGTAAGAAAAAAAGCGTTTTTTTCACCTCTTTAAAATTGCAACTAAAATATGGATTTCACAAGGCTTTAGTATTTTTTTTCCTCTTTTCCCACTTAAAAAAAGAATGCATTCCCACCAAAAAGGAACGGATGCATTTAAAAAAAGCGTATATTTAAGTGAAAAAGAAATTATTTACGCTATGAAACCAATCGAATTAACCACGGAAATCCAACTTTTCTTGGATTACAATGAGCCTTTAGTGCTCCAAGTACATGCTATTATTGACCAGCAAGCAGAGCTTATTCCCCTTTTTCTCACTAGGGATGAAGCAACTCACTTAAGTGTCATCTACAGCAAACAACTTTCCAAGTTGCTCAAAAAAAACGAACATCATTTAGAAGCTTCTATAGGAACTATTTCCGATCTATTCTTTGGAGGTCAAGATTTTACACAGTTAGACCAACCTTTAAGCAATACAAAGTTACCTACTGTCAAGTACTTGTTGATAGAACTAAGGAAAGAGGATAAGAAAGTACAATTGCTCAAAAAAGTAACGCAAAAACAACTTATAGCAGGGCGTCAACAGCAATTAATTTCCACTTCTCCTCCAATAAAACAGCGCAATGTATTCGATCTAACCCCAAAAGTAAAAGCGGTTTCAATCGGCAACCATACTTTTATTGCGTAGATTATCTGCATGTACTAGTGATTCATTATAAATACCCTTCTGTGCATCGATAAGCATTGAGGATCACTCTCTGGTTGCATAAACTGTATATTTTAGATTTCCTACTGCGTATAGTATTTCTAATTTATTATTTGTCAACTGGATGTAATTTGTTTCTACTGCATCGGAATTCATTAACGCGTTGTCTTGATGCTCCTCGAGTACAATTTCAGACAATGAGGGGATTTCATGCGCGAAGTAAAAGTTAACCTTATCCCCTATTTTCACCACTCTAACTGTGCTAAATTGACATTGGATCATGGTCTTGTCCTGTTCAAAAAGCACAGCGCCTGAATAATGGCGGATAAAGAATTTAGTTTTTGTCACATCTCTATTTATAGGTCCTGTAAAACACCATAAAATGAAGACCGTAACAATTGCGATGCAAATTCTTTTTGTATCATTTTTCATGGTCAATCACTTTGTTTATTTCATTCTTTTACTTAGAATCAAATAGTGTACTAAAGTTGATTTTTTATATGTAATTTAACATTTTTATTTTTCGCTTTGCCTCAAAATAAAATGGATCAAGAAAAGGAAATAAGAAACCGCTTTACAAGTGTTATCCCTTGTATTTGCGAATTTAGGATTAAAAGTAAATCAGAAAATGCGTTTGAATTATTTTTTTCTACATTTGACAAAGTAAGCTATAGATTTTCTTATTTATCGATTTGTATAGCATAAAAAATTGGTCGTAGACCATTCTCCCCTTAATTTATTGAATATGAAAAGTAAAAAAGAAACAATACCCGATCCGATTCCAGCAGATGCTCCAGCAAAAAAGAGAAAGGTTTCTTCTGGGCCAATACGAGACAAAGCGCGCACCATGAATAAAATGATTGCTGCAGTAGGTAAAGTATTGCAAAAAAAAGGTTATACTGGACTAACTGCTCCAAATATTGCGAAGGCAGCAGGCGTTGATAAAAAACTTGTTTGGACGTATTTCGGCGGTATTGATAATTTAGTAGAAGAATATATCAGTCAGAAGGATTTTTTTAAGAGTACAGCGAAGTCTGATATCGACTTGTTGTTACAAGATCCAGATAAATTAACTCAATATCACATCAATCAGCTTCTTCAAAATCAATTTGACACCCTTTTGACCAATCGAGCGCTTCAGCGCATTATTCATTGGGAAGTAGGAGAAAGCAACGACATATTGCGCAAAATAGCCGATAAACGCGAAGAAATTGGGGAAGAGCTATTCTCCAAGACGATTCCATCTTTTGAGCATTCTAACGTTGATATTAGAGCGCGTCTTGCTTTAGTCATCAGTGGAATATATTACTTAACTCTACACGCCAAGAACAATGGCAGTAAGTTTTGTGGTATTGACATCAATACAACAGAGGGTAAACAGCGCATATCGGATGCCATTCAAGAATTGATTTCCGATGCCTATGACAAAATAAAATAAAAAGAGGATCATATGATCCTCTTTTTATTTAGCTATAATTTACTTATTCTTTATCCATTGCTTTTCGAATTTCCTCTTGAACGGCTTCCCATTTCTTGGTTAATTCATCACTGATTTTAGCGCCTTTATTTTTCAGCTTTTTGAGTTTCATTCCGTACAAAATACTAAACAACCCTAAAGTCATAATTGAGAACGCTGTCCAATAGACGATTGTAAAAGCTCCCGCTTCTAGATTAGTCATCATAAAAACAGCAAACAACAAGCCTAAAATTCCAAAGAGAACCATTGGAGAGATTCCCTTTACGCCATAATTGCTTAATTCAACAGCCATACTCAAACTTCGCACCGAGCGGAACAACAAGATACACCCAACGTAAATGGGCAATACTTGTAAGGTAATTGCCGGTTTACTCAACAAGATTAAACCTAATACGATATCAACTATTCCCGAGAACAAAATCCATCCCCAACCGTCCAATTGCTTTCTATTACTCAATGCAAAAGCTACTTCTGCAATACCAGAAAAAAAGAACAACCAACTAAACAACAAGGCTAGAGATACATAAGAGGCCACAGGGGTCATCATGATAAATACACCTGCGATTATAAATACAACTCCTAAAATTACGGGAAGATACCAGTGTTTTACATTTTGTTTAATTCGATTTAAAATAATACTACTCATAATGTTTTCCTTTTCTTTTAAAGGTACAACTTTATTGTCTTTTGCAAAAATTTTTTTAAACATTCATTAGAACAACAATAAAGCACCATAATTCGCATTAATTTCACCAAAAAACACTGGGATTAATCTTGCTCCTCGTCTTCGTCTTTCACAGCCTATTTTTTATTTGCTTTTGATCGCAAAAAAATCATAATAATAGCAGTAGTAATCACACCCATCATGAGCGCCATTAAGAAGCCCTGTCTAGCGTAGTTACCATAGTTAAAGTAGCTGGTCGCATCTGCTTCATTAGCATAGAAGCCCAATTCTACAGCTCGTTTGATGACAGTAGGAAAGAATTCTGGCGTAATGACATAACTTGTAATCCACTGTGTTAATGGGCTTAAAATAGCGATAACTAACGAAAGTACAACCCCTGACAACATGCCTTCTCCATAGTTCATATCACCGTCATAAAAGTTTTTTTTCTTGTCTTTCAGCGCTAAAACCATTAGGACAACAGCTGGAATGGCGAATAAATTCGTTAGATACAAATGATAATCAATATAAGGGCCATGTAGTCCAGCTACTTTTTCTAGTACCATCCACAATAGGCCTACAATTGAAAAAATAATGCCCCACTTTATTTCAATGCTAATCTTTTTCATCCGTTTACATCAAATAATATTTTAGTATTTTCTCGATTTTTTTTCCCAGTTCCACGCACTAGCTAACATATCATCCAGTGTTTTTGTTGGTTTCCAACCTAATACACGTTCAATTTTAGCTGTATTTGCCCAAGCTTTATCTACATCACCAGGGCGTCGTTCCACTATTTCATAGTTAATTTTTATTCCGCTAACGCGTTCAAAAGAATGTACTAGTTCTAAGACCGAGTAACCTTGACCATTGCCGACGTTAAACACTTCTATTTGCTCTGTATTCTCATTTTTAAACAGATATTCCAGGGCTCTTACGTGTGCATCAGCCAAATCCACCACGTGAATATAATCGCGGACGCAAGTACCATCTGCAGTATCGTAATCCTTCCCATAAATAGATAAAAACGGGCGAACTCCAACGGCTGTTTGGGTGATATATGGAATCAGATTGTAAGGTACTCCTTGTGGAGATTCACCGATAAATCCAGACTCATGTGCTCCAATGGGATTAAAATAGCGCAGTAAAACAGCTTGTAGCGGATAAACCTTAGCTAAATCTACGATTATTTCCTCGCCTACTTGCTTGGTATTGCCATAAGGCGATAAGGCCGTTTTAATTGACTCTTCTTCTGTGAGGGGCATAACCTCTCCTTGCCCATACACCGTACAAGAAGAACTAAAAATCATCTTGTTCAAGCCGATGTGTTTCATGGCAGCTAACACATTAATTAAAGAAAAGAAGTTGTTTTCATAATATTCCAACGGTAGTTTCATACTCTCCCCTACAGCTTTTGAGGCTGCGAAGTGAATCACTCCCGCAATGTCTTGATGCGCATGAAAGAATTGATGAACGGCTTGTTTATCGCGTAAATCTAACTGTTCAAATGTTGGCACTTGTCCTGTGATGCTTTTAATTCCCTCAAGAACAGTGATGGACGCATTAGACAAGTCGTCAACAACAACTACCTCATAACCTTTCTCTTGCAAAGCTACTACGGTATGAGACCCTATAAATCCTAGTCCACCTGTTACTAGTACTTTCATTCTATTCATTTTATTCATTCTAAAAAAGTTTCATTTTCAAAGATAAAAGATTTTTACACGTTTAAGTCGTAAAATTTCAATAGCTATTTAACAAAAAAAAAAGGGGTAAATAACAGAAATAACTCGCTCTATGTTGCTTGACCTGCTGGAGAAAAGCATTCGAGCATTCGCGTTTTGCGTATTTTTTATCTTTTCTTGATGTTCCTTCTGTTCTATTTCAACAATTTTTTCATTTGCAGTCTTTTCATTACTTACTCTTGGACTTAATCTAAACAATGTGTTGTCCAATTCAACAATATGGGGAAGTCCTTTTGCCAAAAACACCGTAAAACCCCAGTAAAATCAAATGGCACACATCTTGTGCAATACTAAGGAGAGAATCTATTTTTCTATGTGTTTCTACATTGTACTCCTAGCGATGAGTCAAAAACAGAAACGCCTTTTTATACTAAACGACATACTTATGAAAACTAACAAAGTCCCCAAGCTTGCGTATTCATCCCTAGACACTTCGCAAAACTCGAATAAACAATCTCGATTTAGTCTCACCGATTATTTGGTGTTGGTCCTAACCTTTGTCTTACTATTCAGTAGTGTAGCGATACTTTATCGCTTCCATCCTTACTTTGAGCGAATGCAATTGAAGCGCTTAGAAGGCTGGGGTGGGCAACTATTCTTTGGGTTAAGCATGGTTCTTTTAGCGGTTCAGCTCTTGTTTTTGCTTTACATTTTTTATCAATACTTCAAATACAAGCCCGTTGCTCCTGTTGGAGACAGTGAATTGCCTACTTGTACTGTCATTGTTCCCGCCTATAATGAGGGGCGTTTGGTTTACGATACGCTATTGAGTTTAGCACAGAGTGACTACCCTGCGGACAAGTTGGAGATTATTTCTTTTGACGATGGCAGTAAGGACGATACCTGGGCTTGGATGCAAAAAGCAAAAGCAGTTTTAGGATCCCGTGTTGAAATTTTTCAGCAACCCCGCAATAGGGGAAAAAGACATGCGCTATATCGCGGATTTAAATTAGGTCAAGGCGAGGTATTTGTAACGGTTGACAGTGATTCTATTGTAAGAACAGATACGTTGAGACAATTAGTGAGTCCATTTGCGCACAATGCTTTGTGTGGTGCTGTAGGTGGTAATGTATTAGTGCTAAACACCGAAGATGGTATTATTCCCAAAATGCTCAATGTTAGTTTTGTCTTTAGCTTTGAATTTATTCGATCTGCCCAAAGCGCGTTAAACAGTGTATTGTGTACCCCAGGAGCATTAGCTGCGTACCGAAGAGAAGCTGTTATGAACTGTTTGGAACAGTGGATTAATCAAACTTTTATGGGTACCCCTTCTGATATTGGTGAAGATCGCGCCATGACCAATATGATTTTAAAACAAGGCTATCATGTGTTATTTCAAAAAAACGCTTATGTGCTGACCAACACACCCGAAAATTTCAAGGGATTATACAAAATGTTTATCCGTTGGGAACGCAGTAATGTGCGAGAAAATATCATGATGAGTAAATTTGCCTTTCGCAAATTTAGAACTGGTTCAACCCTTGGGCCGCGTATTTTACTTTTAAACCAATGGTTAAAGGTCATATTGGCGTATCCGATGATGCTCTTGATGTTGTACTTGATACTTAGTTACCCCATCATGTTTATTAGTAGTGCCTTAGCCGGCATATTGGTATTTTCTTCTATTCAGGTTTTATTTTATGCAAAGAAATACAACCTTAAAGATTCCTTTTGGGCGTATACCTATAGTATTTTTTACACGTTTACCTTATTTTGGATTACCCCTTATGCCATTGCTACAGCAAATCGAAGCGGTTGGTTAACGCGAACCCTTCCCACGAAATAGTAAATTCCATAGTTTTTTAAAAAAAAGCGAGTCCTCCTTTTGAGATCACTCGCTTTTTTATTCCTTTGAATTACTTATTCTTCTTTTAATCGAATGGCTAATATTTCACCCGTTGCACAAAGTATATCTCCTGCAGACAAAGTCATATCTACCCATATTTTCCTTCCCTCAATACTTCTTAGTGTCCCCTTGAGTAGTAAAGGTACTCCCATCGGGGTCATCGCTTTAAAATCTACTTTTAAAGAGGCGGTCACACAACGAACAGCGAGAGGTTCTACTAAGGGGATTTCCTCTTCTAAACAGGCAAAAGCAGCGGCAGATCCCGTGCCATGACAATCTAGTAAAGAAGCTATTAATCCCCCATATACACTACCTGGTAAAGCTGTGTGTTCTGCTTTTGGAGTAAAATGTGCAATCGTCCCTCCTGCTCCATCGAGATACGTTTTTAATTGATGTCCCGTTGGATTTAACTTTCCACATCCGTAACAATGTGCTAAATTTTCTGGATATAAGTCTTGTATTGCCTTTTTCATCTTGTATTTTTTAGTTGAGCCAAGAAGGTAAGTATTTTTAACTACTTGATAAAACTATTGCAGCTTAAATTCTTCCAATATAGCTTTATACCATTGATAAGCGCGCTGAAAATCTCCTGCCTCTGCATGGTGATTGGCTTGCTCTAAAAGTTTTTCTTCGGTGGATGAACCGCTGTTGATCAAGCGTTGTATCTCTTCCTCATAGGTTCGTTTACTCGTGCGAAATCCTGCAATATGCACATAGTCCGCTTCCACATAGAGGTATTCAAACTCTTTTTTATAGGCTTCCGCTAATTGCCATTTTTGATCTTCAATAAAGGTATGCAATCGACGGAGCAATTCATGAGGATAGCTTGCTTCTACAATAGAGACGACAGATTCTAGATTCCAATCGTTGTATTTCTTCTGCTTAAAAGTCATATGATTGGGATACAAATCCTCTCGTGTCGTATAGGTTTTCTCGACATACTGTATAAAATCAACTTGTAATGCCTCAGGTAATTGTGCCAACTGATTTTTAATATTTCGCTTTTTAAATACAGGAACACAACTGCCCCACACCTCGGGTTTACATTGAAAAGAGAGGTGAACGATATGCATCTTTTGGTTGAACAAGATGATGTAAGACAAAGGCATAGTTGCACCATGTTTTTGACTACAGTAAAAAAGGGGAATAAAAACGGCATGCTTCCAATTGTAGGTTTTAAACCAAACCGCTTCACTGTAAAACATCAACATGGAAGATTCATAACGCGGGTGTTCATATACGAAAGAAGTCTCTCCCACATCGCTGTTTAGCTTTAACGTTATCGTTGAGGGTAATCCGATATAATCAAACGCACGTTTGCTGTCGTAATTATTACAAGCGGCACTTACTTTCATGTACAAACTCGTTTCTCCGTCTTCATCTAACCACATTTTCACAGCTGTCACTTCATCTTGATTTAGGGCTTGTCCATAGTGAACCGCAGATCCCAATAGAAAAAAACAGATACACCACACCCATTGCTGCAGGGTAGAAAAAAGCTTTTTCATCATTTCTTCTCTTTTTTAATATCAAAACTAACGCTATATATTCAAAAATAGTACAAGATGCATACTGATTTTTGACAATCCGCGATTTAATTATGCAACCGGGTCTCATTCTTATATTAATCACATCTTTTTTGCCAATAGTTCTAAAAATAAAAATAAAAATTTCTTAAAAAATCTATTTCACAATGCTTTTTTATAATAATAAATGACTTATATTAGAGCTCTATAAAATTTTAATACATAAAAGTTAGTAAATGAAAAGAACAAAACGTATTTTTCTGGTTGCCACCCTAGCGCTAACGAGTACTGTTTTTGCCCAGGGTAACATCAAAACTATAACAAATCAATTTTCTACATTATTCAACAAGTCCTCTAATTATCAGAATTTTAAAATTGTCGATAAGCAAAGTCTTTTGGATTTACAACAGAATGTAGAAGATTCTCTTCGCCAATATAAAAATAATACAGCGGCGAATCAATCGCTGATTGAACAGCATAAAAAAGAGCTAGAAACTGCCACACAAAAACTAAATACTGCAGAACAGGAGTTGAAAACTTCTTTAGCAAAGGAAGAACACTTCGATTTTTTGGGTATTACTGCTGATAAGAACACGATACAAACTGTAATTTTAGCAATTTTTGCTTTTCTATTTGTTCTTGTTGCTCTTTTCTACTACCGCTTTAAAAAATCACATGTAGATACTAAGGATGCGCTCAAAAAATTAAAAGACACGGATGAAGAGTTTGAAGAATTCCGCAAATTGTCATTGGAACGAGAGCAGAAGATCAGAAGACAACTTCAGGATGAAATCAATAAAAACAAGGTTGACTAATTACAAATATGGAAATGAATCAACAAAAAAAGTCGTAAAGCAACAACTTTACGACTTTTTTTTATTTTTTACTCTTCGTGAAAAGCGATGATTGGCACATGCGTATGATAGCTTAATTTTTTAGTCATGCTCGAAGTAAACAACTTATCCAAGAAACTTCTGTTTCGCTTGACAGAAACAAGTAAGTCAATATTTTCTTTGTCCAAGAAAGTGAATATTTCTTTTTCTACCTCTTTTCCTTCTACAATAGCAAACGTTATTGGATTTCCCTTGTAGTGTTCTAACCAACTATCCACTACTTCTTGTTTGATGCTATCCACATCTTCTACTACGTGAATACACTTAATTGTAGCGTCATAGCCTTTGGCGATTTTCACTAATTTATCTAATACGATTTTATCGCTTGTATTAAATAACGTTGAAAACGCGATGGAATTGATTCCATTAAAAACAGCATCATGTGGTACACTTAACACAGGGGCTTTTAGGGAATTGATGGCGTTAATTGTATTAGACCCCAACAATTTTCTATCCCATCCTGAGTTTCCATTCGTTCCCATTACCACTAAATCAATTTCTTCTTCTTCTACTCTTTTCTTCAAGATGGAGTTTAAGAAACCTTCTTCGAGGATAAAGTTCATAGGAACGTGATCTAAGTTGTTTTCTTTGGCGATATCGCGAATGAAAGGCACTTGATCTTTAAAGTTTTCAAAATTGCTTAATTCTATTGATTTATATACGTCTTGCACCATTACAGGGTTAGCTGTCGCAGAGATTACTGGCATTTCATAAGCGTGTAAAACAAAAAGGGTTGCTTTTTGACTATCCGCCATTTTTAGTGCGTATATTAAAGCATTATTTGCTGTTTCTGAGAAATCTGTTGGGAAAAGTATTTTCTTCATGGTAGTGATAATTTTGATTTCTATAAAGATAAGGAATTAAGATTAACTTTTTAGTTTCCAATACGTAAAAAAACGCAGTATTTATCAGGCTTTTAAATGAAAAAATAGCACTTAAAAATGTGAAAATTGTACAAGTTTTTTGTTAGTTGCTTTTTTGTGAACGTCTGATTTTTCTACAAAGAACAACCCTCACAAGAAAGGTAAAGTTGCTTTTTTGTTTTTTTGTGAAGTTTTGAATCTTCTACAAAGCACAAATCGTAGCGTAGCGAAAATCGAAACGTAGTGAAAATCGAAACGTAGTGAAGATTCATCGAACACTAAAACAAATATAAAATAGGTGAGATATATTCATCGAATACGAAAATAAAATCGAAGCGTAGATTCATCGAATACGAAAATAAAATCGAAGCGTAGATTCATCGAATACCAATACAAAATATAAACCTAATGAGATAAATATTAACCAATGAGATAAACCTCACAAAGTTCCACCCCCTTTCTTTTTTAAAGGGTAAAAAAGAAGCAAAAACCCCTTCAACTAACCCAAATAAGGGTCAAATTAGCTTTCAAGACTGAAAATAAAAGAACTCGCTGCGCTCAAACACCTTTTATTTTTGCAGTCTTTTCAACCATTTGACGCTCCTGATTTGGCTTGCGTTGGGTTTAGATCTTCGTTTATCAGCGATCGTTCATCAACAATCAACAGTCAACCCTCACCACCTCACCCTGTCAACCACCAACCAACAATCAACCTACTAACCAATTCCCCACTTCTCTTTCTTTTTTAAGGGGTAAAAAAGAAGCAAAAACCCCTTCAACTAACCCAAATAAGGGTCAAATTTGCTTTCAAGACTGAAAATAAAAGAACTCGCTGCGCTCAAACACCTTTTATTTTTGCAGTCTTTTCAACCATTTGACGCTCCTGATTTGGCTTACGTTGGGTTTAGATCTTAGTTTATCAGGTGATTGTTCATCAACAGTCAACAATCATCACCTCACCACCTCATCATCTCACCACCTCATCACCTCATCACCTCATCACCTCACCCTGTCAACCACCAACCACCAACCAACAATCAACCTACTAACCAATTCCCCAATTCTCTTTCTTTTTTAAAGGGTAAAAAAGAAGCAAAAACCCCTTCAACTAACCCAAATAAGGGTCAAATTAGCTTTCAAGACTGAAAATAAAAGAACTCGCTGCGCTCAAACACCTTTTATTTTTGCAGTCTTTTCAACCATTTGACGCTCCTGATTTGGCTTGCGTTGGGTTTAGATTTTCGTTTATCAGCGATCGTTTATCAACAGTCAACAATCACCAACTCACCATCTCATCATCTCACCCTGTCAACCACCAACCAACAATCAACCTACTAACCAATTCCCCACTTTTCTTTCTTTTTTAAGGGGTAAAAAAGAAGCAAAAAACCCTTCAACTAACCCAAATAAGGGTCAAATTTGCTTTCAAGACTGAAAATAAAAGAACTCGCTACGCTCAAACACCTTTTATTTTTGCAGTCTTTTCAACCATTTGACGCTCCTGATTTGGCTTGCGTTGGGTTTAGATCTTCGTTTATCAGCGATCGTTCATCAACAGTCAACCCTCAACAATCAACAGTCAACCCTCACCACCTCACCATCTCACCACCAACCAACAATCAACCTACTAACCAATTCCCCACTTCTCTTTCTTTTTTAAGGGGTAAAAAAGAAGCAAAAACCCCTTCAACTAACCCAAATAAGGGTCAAATTTGCTTTCAAGACTGAAAATAAAAGAACTCGCTACGCTCAAACACCTTTTATTTTTGCAGTCTTTTCAACCATTTGACGCTCCTGATTTGGCTTGCGTTGGGTTTAGATTTTCGTTTATCAGCGATCGTTCATCAACAGTCAACCCTCAACAATCACCCCTCACCACCTCATCATCTCACCACCTCACCACCTCATCATCTCACAACATAAATGAATAAATAGTATCTTTGTACATATTTAGATAGACCAATGATATTACAAGATACTATTGTTGCTTTGGCTACTCCTTCGGGTGCTGGGGCAGTTGCGATTATACGTGTATCGGGAAAGGATGCGATTAGCTTGGTTAATGGCATCTTTCAATCGATTAAGAACAAAGATTTGACGAAACAAAAGACGCATACGCTTCACTTAGGCCATATTGTCGATGGGGAACGCGTATTGGATCAGGTCTTGGTTTCTGTATTCAAAAACCCACACTCGTATACGGGGGAAGATACGATTGAGATTTCGTGTCACGGATCGACCTTCATTCAGCAGCAGATTATTCAACTGTGCTTGCGCAAAGGGGCTAAAATGGCCCAACCGGGTGAATTTACCATGCGCGCTTTTTTAAATGGAAAATTGGATTTGTCTCAAGCGGAGGCCGTAGCGGATTTAATTGCTTCGGATAATGAGGCGAGTCACCAAATTGCCATGCAGCAAATGCGCGGTGGCTTCTCTAACGAAATTGCACTTTTGCGTGAACAACTCCTCAACTTTGCTTCTCTTATTGAGCTAGAACTGGATTTCTCGGAAGAGGATGTGGAATTTGCTGATCGCACGCAATTTAAAGCACTTATTGACCGTATTGAGTTCGTCCTCAAACGCTTAATCGATTCTTTTGCCGTTGGAAATGTAATCAAAAACGGAATTCCCGTGGCTATTGTTGGGGAACCCAACGTGGGAAAATCGACCTTGTTAAATGCTTTACTCAACGAGGAACGCGCCATTGTTTCTGATATTGCAGGAACTACACGTGATACGATTGAGGATGAATTGGTGATCGACGGAATTGGATTCCGCTTTATTGATACGGCTGGAATTCGCGAAACAAAAGACGTCGTAGAAAGTATCGGTATTCAAAAGACTTTCGAAAAAATTGAAGCTGCTCAGGTAGTCATCTACTTGATTGACGGCGGAAAATTGACGACTCAATCCATCGATCAAATCAACGTAGAACTGGAGAAATTAAAGAATAAATACCCGCTGAAACCACTCCTCGTCGTGTGTAACAAACAGGATCTTCTCACTCCTGAACAAATCGACGTTTTTCAATCGAAAATTGAAAATTTAATGTTGATGTCCGCCAAAGCAAATCTCGGCATTGACGAGCTGAAACAAACGCTATTAGGTTTTGTAAATACGGGTGCTCTACGCAATAATGAAACAATCGTAACGAATACTCGTCACTACGATTCGCTGCTCAAAGCTTTAGAGGAAATCGAAAAGGTGAAATGGGGCTTACAAACGAATCTCTCCGCCGATCTGATGGCTATCGATATTCGTCAAGCACTCTACTTCTTCGGAGAAATTACGGGTCAAGTAACGAATGATGAACTGTTGGGGAATATTTTTGCTAATTTTTGTATCGGTAAATAAGTTACGTTTCCGTTGTTAAGATATACTTTCTTTTAATTGACTATCAGCAAATTAAAACTGATAGTCTTTTCTTTTACGTTCTTTTCTTAGTATATTCGTTGCTACAAATTCATCACATATTTTAGATATGTAGCAAATGTCATCACATAATGAAAATCACACTAAGAGAACGTCTATTACCCAGTGGTAAGATTAACCTATCTATCGAATACTATAAAGGTACCATACTCCAACCGAACGGCAAACGCAAAACGGTTAGAGATTATGAAAACTTAAAGCTATTCTTACACAGCGAACCTAAAAATCCTAGTGAAAGAAAAGAGAATAAAGAAACCCTGGCACTTGCCAAACAAATCTTAGCTATTCGAGAAGCGGAGTTTTACCAAGGTCGCTTTGAACTAAAGAATACGACTAAAGGTAAAATCCCCTTTTTAGACTACTTTCAGGAGAAAACGGAGGAGAAATCCGATAGTCCCAAAAACTACGGCAATTGGACAGCTACCCTAATTCATCTAAAGCGATGCATCTCCCCTAACACTATCTTTGATGATGTTGATGAAAAGTTTATAAAACGTGTGCGTACTTATTTTGATAAAGAAGCCCGTACTAAGAGTGATCTTCCTTTATCACTTAACTCTAAATATTCCTACTTCAACAAGTTTAAGGCCTGTTTGCGCGCAGCCTTTGATGAGGGCTACTTAGCTCTAAATTATGCAGCTAAAATCAAGTCATTTGAACAGGCTGAGAGCCAACGAGAATACCTCACGTTTAATGAAGTACAACAATTAGCCAATACGGAATGTAAATATGAAGTTTTAAAACGCGCGTTCTTATTCTCTTGCCTTACTGGTTTGCGATGGTCAGATATCCACAACATGACCTGGTCTGAAGTTCGCGATGAAGATGATTCAAGTCGGGTAAACTTCAGACAAGAGAAAACCGATGGCGTTGAGTATCTATACATTTCTACTCAAGCTCGAGAGCTATTAGGAGAACGCAAAGGCAATCGAGATCGAGTGTTTATTGGCTTGCGGTACTCAGCTGTTTATAACAACGCTATTGTGCTGTGGTGCAATAAGGCTGGGATATCCAAGCATATTACTTTTCATAGTGCCAGACATACAAACGCGGTACTTTTACTTGAGAATGGAGCGGATATTTATACGGTTTCCAAACGCTTAGGACATCGTGAAATACGCACTACTGCAATCTATGCTAAGATTGTAGATGAGAAAATGAAAGAAGCTTCTAATTTAATTCCAGAACTAAACTTTTAAGATTATGACAATATTTTTAATCACAACGGCAACTATATTATTTACCTGTTTACTACTAAACTTCGGACAGTATTATTTCAAAAAGATCTATCCTTATTTACTAGGACAAACAGTGATTTGGGACAAACAAAACGACCGCCTAAAACTTATACTTGGGTTAACTACACTCTTTTTCGCTTATTTCTCTTTTCAAAGTATTTGGGTGGCTGGAACTGTTTTTGAAGAACTAAACCTTGTACTATACGCTATTCTATTAGTTAGTAACATTCTATTTTACGTTATCTACATCCAAAATAAAATATTATTCAATACACCCTCTTTGACAACTGATTCGGATGAAAAGAAAAAGATAGAAGAGCAAATTAAAGAGCAAATCGCCCAGGAACAAGAAGATATTCGCTTTGAACAAAAAGTAAAAGAATACCAGAAGAAAATTAAAGCAACTATTGATTTTATCAAAGGAGAAGGCAATAAGTCAATTAATCTCTATTCTAATTTAACTTCACACAAAACACAAGAGAACAATTTTACTAGCAATTCATTTACTTTTAAAAATATAGACGATGAAAAGTCAAAAAAAATCGCTGAAGAATATCTCCCATATTTTAATAATGACATTTCTACTCTAAGTTTGTTTGTTAGTAACCCATTAGGTGCTGACTTAGCATTAAATTGCATATATACAAGCAGAAATAGACAAGTTTCTTATATAAAAATTTTCGAACTACTAAATACAATTTGTGCGGAAGATATATTAGATCTATTTGAAGAAGAACGAAGTAAAATGTGTCATTTTATTGTACGTAAATTCAAAAGAAATGGGAAATCTATTGATCAAAACAACTTAAAAACAGCTTTTTCGAAATGGAGAACAAAAAACGGATAAAGTAATCGACTATAAAACAGTAAATTACCTTTTTCCTTATTTTATTTTTCTTTCTAATACTACACCTTTGCTTTCATAATCCTAAAAACAGAAAGCAATGGAAAATCAAATTATTCTAGAAAAGTTAAATCGATTAGAGCGATTAATTGTTGATTCAACAAAAGAAATACTTAATGTGGAGGATCTAATCAACTACACAGGCTTTACACGCTCGCACATATACAAACTTGTGCATAAAAATGTCATCCCCTATTCAAAACCAAACGGTAAATTTCTATTCTTTTTGAAGTCCGAAATTGATGAATGGCTACTTCAGAATAAAAGTCAATCTGTTTCTCAAATAGAGCAACAAGCCTTGGAATACACCTTTAAAAACAGAAAAAAATAAAGCGTTCAAAATTGCCCTTTGAACGCTTCAGATTACTATTGTCTCACTCCTAAGAGTATGCTGCAAATATACGCATTATACTCTTATCAATCAACTATTTATTTAATGGAAGAAGCAAGCGTATATGACGTATCATCACGCAAGGATTCGGTGTATGATAAAATTCACGAAGAACTCAGCAAGTACTTTACAATTAAGTTTAACGAAATATCCTTGGAGTTTGAAATTTTTAGTCGAAACTCAAGCAGCTCACTTGAATTCAACGAATCTTCTCTATTGATCCACTTGCACAGAGAAAAGCTAAATGTCAGTCCACAGGCTCTAAAAACATATTTAAAAAGCCATTTCATCGAGCGATATAATCCGATTATCGATTACTTTGAAGAATTACCTACTTGGGATGGCAAAGATTATATTAAACAATACGCTTCTTATGTCAATACAGATGACAATGCACTCTTTGCTCATCACTTAACGAAATGGGCCGTTCGTGCTGTAAAAACAGTCATTCACCCGGAACAGATCAACAAGCATTGTTTAATCTTGGGAAATGGAGAACAAAATGCGGGTAAATCTACCTACTTAGAGAACCTTTGTCCTAAACCACTAAAGCGTTACTACTATGAAAATATAGGAGTTAGCAAAGATGATCGCATCAAGTTATGCAAAGCGTTTATCATCAACATTGAAGAGTTGGATATCCTGGGTAAATACGATATCAATTCCATCAAATCAATTATCTCTCAAACTACGGTCAATGAACGCCTACCGTATGCTGAGAAGTCCTCCCTACTCTATCGCATTTGCAGTTTTGTTGGCAGTACAAATAAACTTGAATTTCTAAATGACGAAACTGGCAGCGTACGCTGGATTGTATTTGATGTGCTGGGTAGAATCAATTTTGCCTATAGTCAAGAGTGTAATATAGATCACTTTTGGGCACAAGCCTATCATATCTATAAACACCAGCCTTCATTTAAATCAGATCTCTCTGTTGAAGAAGTGATGGCTAATGAAAAGAGAAATGAACGGTTTACAATTCAAACGGTTGAGAGTGAATTTGTTCTGCGATTCTATGAATCTAGTCAAGATATAGAAGATTTTAGAACAGCCACTGAGATTATAACAGAGCTTTCAGTTATGGGACATAAACTAAACCACAAACAAATTGGAACGGCATTAAGAAAACATGGATTTAATCGAATTAAACATGCAAAAAGACAGGTGTATGGTTATTTGGCTAAGGCCAAATTTAAAGACTCTCCTTGGGGTTTTAAAGAGTAATTGCTCCATACTCTAATTTATCTTACCTACTTACCTAAAGACTTATATTGATTTGATTTACAATCATTTACTTAGGTAGGTAAGATAATTTTCTACTTACCTATTTACTGTTATTTAGGTAAGAAGGTAGCTCAAAAAACAACTTACCTTTAACTATACCTAACTAATAATCAATTAATTAAGAGCCTTAGGTAATTAGGTAAGTAAAAAACTGATTTTAGAGCAGATGATAAATTGTAGCGAAGCAAAAAAGTCAAAAGAGAGTCATCTTGAAATTTAGTAGATAAGTTCTTTGGGAACAAAACAACAGGATAAATTAAAGGAAAACAGCACTCCTTATTCTTTCCTCTTAGCTTACCAATTTCTTGCTATTTTTTCTTTTCCTCCGAATTCCTTTTCTAGGCAGAAAACACTTCTATGAAATAGAGCAAGACGGCGTCGTACAAAAGTTCGACCCAACTTGCCCATTCGGGAGGTAATCGATTAAAAATCAATTAATTGTAACTTAAGATCATAAATTAAGAACTTACACACAGTAGTCTAAACACAGTAACAACATAAAATACAAGCACTTATGAGTAACCACACCCGAAAAACAGTCAAAATATACAGTGAAACTTATAAACACTTAGAACAGCTATCCAAAGAAACGGGCAAGCCTATTTTACATATCGTGAGCACGATTGTCAATACATTTATAGCCAATGATTTTATCCAAGATTTGGATTTAGAAGCCAAAACAAAACCCATCAATTATCGGGAGCTGCTAACGAACTCCTTACAGGAACAAAAAAAGGAAATAGCAGATTTAATGAAAGAGCGAACCAATATGATTATTGGATTTATAAAAACACTCGATAAAAAAGTAGAAGGAACCCGACGTGATATTATATTCAAAGTAGATCCAGACGATGATACCCTTTCTCACCCTCTAGAGTTTCACTATGATTTCGTCATCAGGAACTTGATTTTACTTTTACAGTCGTGCCAGTTGAATCAGGATGCTTTTGTTGAAAAACTACGTACACTTGTTAGTAGAGATGAATATGAATTCTTTATTACAAGTTATAATGCAGTGATGTCAAAGCGAATCAACTAAAGGTGATAGGATTCAGACAAACGAAAACAAAATGCAGTGTATTTTTCTTTTGATACGAATTTATCCTCTAAAGAAACAGAATCGTACACACACTTAAAAACAATCTCATACACCAAGTACAACAACGCATCTGATACTTCATTTTTATAAACAAATGCATATCCATCTTTTGCTAAATCAAAATCAACAATTCCTATAGACTCGGGATATACGCCAAATACAGCTTTGGCCATAACAACTTGGTGCAGCTCTCTATTTAAAGTGTATTGGAGTACTTGGGTCTTTGCATTAGAATCTAAATTTTGAAGTGCTTGATGAATTTGCAAGAGCCAATAGGGAGAAACTTGATACTTCAACAGCAAGGGTATGCTTTGAATAAAATCTGCTGACAAGGCCAAATGATCATTATGATCAAAAGCAACCGTTGAGCGATTAAATAAAAGTTGATTGAGTATAGGTAATAAAGGAATGGTGTTCATAGCCAAATAAAAAGGCGCGGAACTAAGATCAATCGGAAACGGAGGTACTAGGATACCTTACACCACGACGACTCAGCCCACGCCAGTAAAAGGCACGGGCGTAAGTCTGTCGCTTTTTGGTGTATTGAGAAGATTCCTAGTTTTCCGTTACCAAAACGACAGCTCACGCTTGTTTATAATATTTTCAAATACAAATGTAGAGAATATCTACTTAATTCAAACAGACAATCCTTATCTTAGAAAAGAAAAAAATCAAATACTATGCAAGCAAAACAATACATCAACAATTGGTTTCTGGAAAATAATCCAAATGCGACAATACACACAAATGCGGTTTTAAGTGAAATAAAAGAACAATTATCTCATTTAGGTTCCAAAGCTCAAAGAATTATGTTATCTGAATTCCTGAGCTCTCACTATAGCAATTCGCTTTACAACCAGGTGGAAGAAATACTCTTAGACAATCATCCTTCTCTTTCTCAAGAATGGAAAAACCTCGGTATCTTTACTTCGGAAGTTACGACACTGGTTTTAAACATTGAAAAAGACAACTACGCTTTAGATATCAATCTAATAGAACATTATATTTCAACTTATTGTACAGACAATTAAACAACTAGCTTATGGATGATTTTATGAAACAACTTCAAGCGGATAGAAAGCTCAGCCCTGAAGAGGAGGCTAAATTTGCAGAAATTGATCGCTTGTATCGAGATAAAGGACTGGCTAAGAATCAACGGATGTGTCCTAAATGTTTAGAGATATTAACTTCTACTCATAATCATGATTTTGTTCGATGTGGATGTGGGTATATGGGGATTGATGGTGGGGATTATATTCGGATTAGTGTATTTTATTGATTTTATTATCCGTTCATTATTCAGTGTTTATCCTGATGAAATTATTAAAAGTTTCTTTGTTAAGAAACTTTTGTATTTTTAGGTCTTTAAATCAGCTGACTATGAAAACATATCCTTTAGATCAACTCATCGATGAACAAATAGGTCCTATTGGAACACCTAAACGCGACTTGTTTGAATCTAAAATTCAATTTGAATTAATAGGTGCCAAAATTAGAATCCTCCGAAAACAAAAAGGGTTAACCCAAGCTCAACTGGGTGAATTGGTTGGGGTTCAAAAAGCTCAAATATCTAAAATAGAAAAGAGCACCGCGAATGTAAAGATTATTACTGTATTTAAAGTATTGAATGCTTTGGGGGCTAAATTGACTTGGGAGATAACTGAATAACATCATCACCAAGAATAATACTTTTTCTAACAAAAACAACATAGTAACCCTAAAGAATAGAATAATTTGACCTTTTTTATAAAGCAATGTCAAATTAGATACACTATAATCTAATTGAGTACATGAAACAACTGCAATAGTAACTTAAAATAAATAACATGAAATTAAAAATAGATGAAGGACTAGACCCATCCCGAGTATTCACATTAATTCCCAAATTAAAGAAATTATTCAGACCAATTAAAGTTCAAAATAACAGTGAGTTTATAGATAAATTGTTGAAGAAACCTTTTGAAATTCTAGATATAATAAGTGAATCATATATACTTGAAGGTCATGAAGATTTTCATTTACATTGCATTCTTTATAGTAATATTCCTATTTACTTCAGTGCTGCAATTGGAGATGGAGCAAATTGTTGGATAGGCGGTGAAAAACCGAATGGTGAAAGTTTATATGATGTTGATGACAGACAGGGGTTGATTGATACTTTGGAAAGTTTAAATTTACCCAAGACAATAATTTTTACTGAAGTAATACTAACACAAGATATTGAGGGCTCGGAATGTGAATTCAAGTACAAAATCTAAGATTAGAACATGAAGCCTTTGATTAATTTGTAGTCTCCAATTCAAGTAAAGGATGACCCCAAAATCATCAGATTTGTTTTTTATTAAATTTAAAATAGAACAACTAAATGAAAAACATACTAGATCAAAATATAATATGCTCTGGCTGTAAATTGATCTTATTAGTTGAATAACTTTCCTTTGTTTTCTAATGGTTCCCTATATTATTAGCTGTATATTTAGCCTTTGAATTTTATTTATTTTTTCAAAATAAAACTCACTTAATAAAGGTAGCCCATGGCAAACCCATAAATAAAGCAAATCAGATTTTTATTACAAATGACAAGAGAACAAGAGCGTGACGAATTACACCGTGCCATATGGCAGATTGCTAATGATTTAAGAGGAAGTGTTGATGGATGGGATTTTAAATCCTATGTTTTAGGGATTTTATTTTATCGTTTTATCTCAGAAAATTTAACAACACATATCAATAAAGCAGAATGGGAAACAGGGAATACTGATTTCGATTTCGCGAAACTTTCAGATGAAAATGCCGAATTTGGTAGAACAGATACCGTTTCTGAAAAAGGTTTTTTTATTCTCCCTTCCGAATTATTCCAAAACGTACAAAAAAATGCTGAGAACAATCCAAATTTAAATGTGGATTTACATCGCATTTTTAAAGATATCGAATCCTCAGCTAACGGCACCGAAAGTGAAGATGATTTAAAAGGACTGTTTGACGATGTGGATGTGAACAGCAACAAATTAGGAGGAACAGTTGAACAACGTAATACACGTTTAGCTAAAATACTAAACGCAATTGCTGGACTCAAACTAGGTGATTACCAAGATAATAATATTGATGCTTTCGGTGATGCTTATGAGTACCTGATGACCATGTATGCTAGTAATGCAGGTAAATCAGGTGGTGAGTTTTTTACACCTCAGGAGGTTTCTGAGTTATTAGCTGAAATTACAGTTGTCGGTAAAACAGAAGTAAATAAAGTGTATGATCCTGCATGTGGTTCAGGTTCTTTGTTATTAAAGTTTGCCAAAGTATTGGGTAAAGACAATGTGCGCCAAGGCTTTTATGGTCAAGAAACCAATATTACAACCTATAACCTTTGTCGTATCAATATGTTTTTGCACGATATTAATTTCGAGAAATTTAATATCGCACATGGCGATACCTTGATGGATCCAATGCATTGGGACGACGAACCGTTTGACGCCATTGTTTCTAATCCACCGTATTCTATTAAATGGGACGGTGATGCCAATCCACTATTGATTAACGATCCTCGTTTTGCACCTGCTGGCGTTTTAGCTCCTAAATCTAAAGCTGATTTAGCGTTTACCATGCACATGCTTTCGTGGTTAGCAACTTCTGGAACGGCGGCTATTGTTGAATTTCCTGGGGTATTGTACCGTGGTGGTGCAGAACAAAAAATTCGTAAATACTTAATTGATAACAATTATGTTGATACAGTAATTCAATTACCGCCCGACTTATTCTTTGGTACAACCATAGCTACTTGTATTATCGTTTTAAAGAAAAGTAAAAAAGATAATGCAACCTTGTTTATTGATGCTTCTGCCGAATTTGTGCGTGGAGGAAATAAGAATAAATTATCGGACGACAACCGCAAAAAGATTTTAAATACATTTATTTCTCGAGAAAGTGTCGATCATTTTGCACGTTTAGTACAAAACAGTGAGATTGCAGAGAACGATTACAATATTGCTGTAAGTAGCTATGTAGAACAAGAAGATACTACAGAGAAAATAAACATTGTAGAATTAAATCAGCGCATTAAAGATATTGTAATAAAGCAACAAGAGTTACGCATGGCTATTGATGCTATTGTGAATGATTTAGAAAATAAATAAAAGCTGAAGTTATGAATAAAGAATTACAGTTTTTAATATACAATACACCACAGTTCAATACCAAGATTAATGTGGTGGTAAAGGACGAAACCATTTGGCTTACACAAAAGGCGATGGCAGAGCTTTTTGATGTTAAGGTACCTGCAATCAGTAAGCATTTAAAAAACATTTTTGAAGAAGGCGAACTTGACGAAGAACTGGTTATTTCCAAAATGGAAACAACCACTCCACATGGCGCTATTGCAGAAAAAACACAAACAAAAGAAACCAATTTCTATAATCTTGATGCGATTATTTCTGTTGGTTATCGCGTAAATTCTTCAAAAGCAACTCAATTCCGTATTTGGGCAACCAATACTTTAAAAGAGTTTATAACCAAAGGTTTTGTCATAGATGATGAACGTTTAAAACAAGGTAAAACGGCTTTTGGAAAAGATTATTTTCGTGAACTACTAGATAGAGTTCGCTCGATTCGTGCGAGTGAACGAAGAGTGTACCAGCAAATTACCGATATTTTTGCTGAGTGCAGTATCGATTATAATCCGCAATCAGAAATTACCAAGAACTTCTATGCTATGGTACAAAATAAATTTCATTTTGCTATAACAGGCCATACAGCAGCCGAAATTATTTATAAAAAAGCTGATGCACAGAAGGAAAATATGGGCTTAATTACATGGAAAAATGCACCGGATGGGCGTATTTTAAAATTAGACACTTCGGTAGCTAAAAATTATCTGGAAGAAAAAGAAATTAAACAGCTTGAACGTACCGTAACCTCTTACTTTGATTATATCGAAAATTTAATTGAGCGCGAAAACACCTTTACCATGGAAAGTTTAGCAAACAGTGTAGATAAGTTTTTAAATTTTAATGAATTTAAAGTATTGGAAGGTAAAGAAACAAAATCGCATAAACAAGCTATTGCTAAGGCAGAAAAAGAATACGACTGGTTTAACAAAACCCAAAAAATAGTCTCGGACTTTGACAAAGAAATTAAAAAACTAACCCAAAAAGGAAAAAATAATGAGTAAGATAGAAAATTTGATTGCGCAGTATTGTCCTGATGGGGTGGAATATAAAAAGCTTGGTGAAATTTGTCAAAACATTTCTACAGGCAAGTTAAATGCAAATGCTATGGTCGAAAATGGTAGATATCCATTTTTCACTTGTGATTCTAAACCTTATAAAATAGATGAATATAAATTTGATACCGAAGCTATTTTAGTTTCTGGAAATGGCAGTCAAGTGGGGCATGTCAACTATTATAAAGGAAGATTTAATGCATATCAAAGAACATACGTTTTAAGTGAATTTCTAGAAGTAAATATTTGGTATATCTATTTTTATTTTAAACAATATCTAAGAGAATATATATTTATACATTCTAAAAAAGGATCAATACCTTATATTACTCTTCCAATGTTGAAGAACTTTCGAATCCCGATTCCACCACTTCCTTTACAAAAAGAAATAGTACGCATTCTCGACAAGTTTACTGAGCTGGAGGCTGAGCTGGAGGCTGAGCTGGAGGCGCGTACGCACCAATATGATTACTATCGTAATCAAATGCTTTCGTTTGAAGGAAAAAATGTGGAGTGGAAAGCATTAGGGAATATTGGTGAGTTGGTAAGAGGTAACGGACTACCCAAAACGGATTTCACTGAAAGTGGCGTACCTGCTATTCATTACGGTCAAATATATACTTATTATGGCATCTTTACTTCAAAAACAATTTCTTTTGTTTCTACAGAAACTGCAAAAAAACTACGAAAAGTTAATTGTGGAGATGTTGTAATAACTAATACCAGTGAAAATTTAGAAGATGTAGGAAAAGCCGTTGTATATCTTGGAGATAAACAAGCTGTTACTGGCGGTCATGCTACGATTTTTAAACCTTCAAAAGATATCATAGGGAAATTCTTCGCCTATTTTACTCAAACAGCTCATTTTTCAAAACAAAAAAGAGTTTATGCAAAAGGTACAAAAGTTATTGATGTTTCAGCAAAAGATATGGCTAAAATATTAATTCCCATCCCACCAATAGAAGAACAAGAACGCATCGTATCTATTTTAGACAAATTTGATGCATTAGTCAATGATATTTCTACAGGATTGCCAGCAGAGATACAAGCACGCAGACAACAATATGAGTATTATAGAGAAAAATTATTAACGTTTGAGCCAATAGCTGTGGCTCAGTAAATCGAATGTAAGCATATGGCAACCAATTATAACCTTATTTCGGAAAACTCAGAATCTACTGTCGTTTCAGAATACACTACCGAATATAAAAGAGATGTAAAATATCAATCCGAAGCCGAATTAGAAAAAGCTTTTATTGAATTGCTTCAAAAGCAAGCCTATGAGTTTTTGCCTATTACAAGCAATCAGCAATTGGTAGATAACCTGCGCGCACAGTTAGAAAAACTCAATGAGTATCAGTTTACAGAAAAAGAATGGAAACAATTTTTTGAAGGTAAACTGTCTAACCCCAACAGCAATATCGAAGATAAAACCCGATTAATTCAAGAAGATTATATTCAGGCTTTAGAATGCGAAGATGGTTCGTTGCGCAATATTTATCTCATTGATAAAAAGAATATTCACAACAATCTGCTTCAAGTCATCAATCAGTACGAAACAGCTGAAGGGAAACGTGCCAATCGCTATGATGTTACCGTTTTGGTCAATGGTTTGCCTATGGTGCATATCGAACTAAAAAAACGTGGTGTTTCGCTACAAGAAGCCTTTAACCAGATCAATCGTTATGAAAGGGAATCGTTTTGGGCAGATAGTGGTTTGTTTCAATTTGTACAGTTGTTTGTTATTTCAAATGGCACATTAACCAAGTATTATAGCAATACTACACGTTATACGCATTTAAAAGAAAAGGAGAGACAAGGTTCAAAGAAATCAAAAACTAGTAATAGCTACGAGTTTACTTCCTGGTGGGCAGATGGTAGTAATAACCCTATTTTAGATTTAATGGATTTTGGAAAAACCTTTTTTGCCAAACATTCTATTTTAAATATCATTACCAAATATTGTGTGTTTACTTCGGATAAGTTGTTGCTAGTCATGCGACCTTATCAAATTGTAGCAACCGAACGCATTTTACTGAAAATCAATGTTTCTAATAACTATAAAAAATATGGAACCATTGATGCAGGCGGATACATATGGCACACAACAGGTTCAGGAAAAACCTTAACTTCCTTCAAAACGGCACAGTTAGCAAGTAAATTGCCTTTTATTGAAAAAGTAATCTTTGTAGTTGATCGCAAAGATTTGGATTACCAGACAATGAAAGAATATGATAAGTTTGAAAGAGGTGCGGCTAATAGTAACACCAATACAGCAGTCCTAAAGAAACAATTAGATGATCCGAATGCAAGGATTATTATTACAACAATTCAAAAGCTGTCGATTTTAATTAAGAAACAGAAAAATCATCGTATTTATGGCAAACCTGTCGTCTTTATATTTGATGAGTGCCACCGATCACAATTTGGTGATATGCACGAATCGATTACCAATGCATTTAAGAAATACTTTCTCTTTGGTTTTACAGGAACACCTATTTTTGCAAAAAATTCGAACAGCGGAGGAAAACCACATTTAAAAACGACCGTTCAGGCGTTTGGTTGTTATGGACACGGCAATCCAATAAATTGTCCTGAAACCAGTCATCAATCGGCTATTCATACCTATACGATTGTTGATGCAATATCCGATAAAAATGTATTGCCTTTCCGAGTAGATTATATCCGTACAATAAAAGAAAAAGAAGACATAACAGACCAAAAAGTTAGAGATATTGATCGCGAAAAAATTCTATTATCACCTCAATACATCGCTAATAATGTAGGCTATATTCTAGAACATTTCGATCAAAAAACAATGCGCAACTCTAAGCCGTATTACATGACTACACTTGCCAACGTGCATGAAGTGTCGTCGGCAAAAGATCGCAACAAGATCGAAGAAATCAAGGAAAAAATAAGGCTGAGCGGATTTAATTCCATCTTTGCGGTTTCTTCTATTGATGCTGCTAAGTTGTATTATGAAGAGTTTAAACGTCAGCAAAAAGAAGTCCCAGAATTACGCAAATTAAAAATCGCTACGATATTCAGCTTTGGACAAAATGATGCGGAAGAAGATGGTGTTGAAGATGAAAATTCAGAATCAACAGAAGGGTTGAGTGCATCGCATCGTGATTTCTTAGATCATGCTATCATCGATTATAATTTGGAATTTAAAACCAATTATGATACATCATCAGATAAATTTCAAAACTATTACAAAGATGTTTCGCTACGCATGAAGAATCGAGAAATCGATTTGCTAATTGTAGTAAATATGTTTTTAACTGGTTTTGATGCGACTACTTTGAATACACTTTGGGTGGATAAGAACTTGCGTATGCACGGTTTATTACAAGCTTTTTCAAGAACCAATCGAATTCTAAATTCTATTAAGACTTTTGGAAATATCGTTTGTTTCCGAAACTTGGAAGAGAATACCAACGAAGCTTTAGCACTTTTTGGAAATAGAGATGCTGGTGGAATTGTATTGCTGAAAACCTTTGATGAATATTATTACGGTTATAATGATGGCAAAAAAGATATTAAAGGTTATGAAGAATTAGCTCAAGAACTATTGGAAAGATTTCCAATAGGTGTACATATTCTTGGAGAGGAAGCTCAAAAAGAGTTTATTCGGCTATATGGAGCTCTTTTAAAACTGAAAAACATTCTGAATTCTTTTGATGATTTTGCTGGAAAAGAAATTCTATCAGACCGAGATTTTCAAGATTACCACAGTATGTACATCGAATTGTACAATCAATTTAGAGGTCAAAGCGGTGGCGATCGTGAAAATGTAGTAGACGATATTGAATTCGAAATGGAGTTGATTAAACAGGTAGAAATCAATATCGACTATATCCTGATGCTTATCCGTAAATACTACGAAAGTAATATGAAGGACAAAGAGATTATCGTCAATATTCAAAAGGCTATCGACTCTAGTATTGATTTGAGAAACAAAAAAGAGTTAATTGAAAAGTTTGTCGATTCGCTAACACCATCATCTAATGTAGATGAAGACTGGCAGAACTATGTAAAAGAACAAAAAGAAGCTGAACTAAATAAGATCATTGCAGAAGAAGGCTTAAAAGAAGAAGAAACCAAAACCTTCGTTGATAATTCTTTCAAGAATGGTGAAATACAATCTGCAGGAACTTCATTTGCAGGCATCCTCCCTCCTGTTTCTAGATTCTCCCCGACAGGTGATTTAGCTAAGAAAAAGGAAACGGTATTGGAGAAATTGAAAGCTTATTTCGATCGTTTTTTTAATATAAGTTAAAGGAAAATCATTAATAAAATGAGACTTTAAGTGATCGAAAAAATCACTTTTTACCATTATTCAAATATAACTTATCATAATTTACAGCCTTCGAATTGAAGGCTTTTTTCTTTTTATACTCAGAATTATATACGCTTCACATTTTTCTTTTAGTTTCTTATGTTTTGTTTTGATATTTTTACGTTAAAATATATCACTTTACTTAACAAAAACATGTATAAAAATTTAGACGAATTAATTGAAAAATACAAATCAATTACCAGTAATAACTCTCATTTAACTAATAATATTCAAGAAATCATACAGAGAGGAATAACTTTTCAGTATGATGAAAACGAAACAGACGCAAATCTTCTTTTTCTTGGAATGAATCCTTCATTTGGAGGAGATGTAATTGATGGAATATTTCCTTGGACAAAAGAGTTTTCTAAAGATTTAAATTATTTCAAACCCTTTTTCAGTATTGAAGAACAGTTAAAGAATGAGTATCAAATAGACTTAAAGTGGACTCATTTTGATCTTTTTGTTTTCAGGGAAACGAAGCAAGCTCGAATCGAAAATATTTTTATGAGCAATGAAGAAGGGCGTGTTTTTCTTTTTCAACAGCTTGAGGTTCTAAAAGAAAGGCTATTACGTACAAAACCAAAAGTAATTGTGGCAAGTAATGCTTTGATAAGAACCTTTTTAGGTATGAATAGACACCATGATAAAAATGGTAATGAAGTTGGTGTTTGGTTAGGAGACTGGATCAAATTTGAGTTTGATAAAACTATCGGAACACATGTTATATCTGAGCCTATAGAATTAAAGGGAACTAAGATTTTCTTTACAAGTATGCTTAGTGGACAGAGAGCCTTAGATTTAGGCACAAGAGAGCGTTTGGTATGGCATATTGCAGAAGTGTTGAAGTAAACTTTTCAACTTTTTATAAGAATCAATTGTGTGAATCTATCAACATAAATGAAATTTTAATAAGAATCGATAATGGAAGAATTAGAGAAAAAAGCATGGAAAGAAGCATTGGAATATGCCTTTGAACAAGCTGATAAAAATCCTTGGGACAAGAGTCAAAATTATAGAGATTATGCGATAGAGCATGCAGGTAAATTATATCCGAATAAAATTATCTATAATTATGCTTTAGATTTTCTTTCAACTAATTATCAAACCATTTATGACAATGAAAACAAAAATAATCCTGGTGTTGGAAAAAAGATGAATACTTACTTGGAAAGCAAAGGAGCTAATGCAATAACTCTAAATCAAGCGATGGACTCTAATGTGAATTATTGGCTCTATCAACCTGGTGAAAATGCACGTCTTTGGAATGAATTTTATGAGAAATCTATTATTGGACTAGGCTGGGATGATTTAGGAGATTTATCATTATATATATCAAAAGACGATATTGTTAAAGAACTCCAAGCGATATACCAAACAGAATCTTCTAAAAAGAATGATGCAACAGCCAATTGGGATTTTTGCCAAAACATGCAAATTGGCGATATTGTACTAATAAAGAAAGGCAAGCGAAAACTTTTAGGATATGGTGAAGTTATATCTGATTATATTTTCGATGCTGAACGTGAAGAATATGCGAGTATCAGAAATGTAAAATGGATCAAAAAAGGTGAATGGGATATAGATTTCGATTTAGTTTTAAAAACACTAACGATAATAACAGATTATGACTCTGATGTTTTAAAAGGACAAAAATACTATCAATACCTACTATCAATCATGAATGGCAATATAAACAGAGTGAATTCTGAGCGAATAAACCTCATAAACTATAAGAAACAAATCATTCTCCAAGGTCCTCCAGGCACTGGGAAAACAAGAGAAGCCAAATTGATAGCTATAGAAATGCTGAACTTGCAAGATGTAAAAGACTTAGAAGGGAACGATCAATTTAAATTAATACAGTTTCACCCTAGTTACACCTACGAAGATTTTGTAAGGGGAATTGTCTCCAAACCTAACGAAGATGGAGATGGAATTATTTATGAAGCTGAAAATAAATTATTAGCTGACTTTGCTCAAAAAGCATTAGATAATTATTTTGAATCTAATAAAATAAATGTAGTTATTCATGAAGACAGTTCAATCTTTGAGGCCTTTATTGAAAATATTAAAGATGAGCTAGCGCAAAACGAACATCATAAATATGATATAACTGAAGCTGTTTATCTTTTTTCAGCAGACGAAACACGTTTTAAATATAAAGGGGATAATTGGGTTGCACATAGTAAGGGATTAAATATGAAATTTTCTGAATTAAAGAAAATTATTGATTCAGGAGCAACCGAACGTCAAGATATTAAGAAAATGACAGATGTTGAAGAATTAACTCGTCAGCATGCAACTTATTTTATTAAGATTGTTGAAAAATATTATACTTTCAAACAAACATTTAAAGACTCCATTCCATTTCAACATCGTACTGAATTAAAGAACTATGTGTTAATTATTGATGAAATCAATCGAGCTAACCTTTCCTCTGTCTTAGGTGAATTAATTTATGCTTTAGAATATCGTGGAGAAGCGGTTGAGAGTATGTATGCAGTTGATAATGATAACAAATTAGTATTACCTCCAAACCTTTACATTATTGGTACCATGAATACAGCCGATCGTTCGGTTGGTCATATCGATTATGCCATTCGCAGAAGGTTTGCTTTTGTGGATGTACTGCCAAAAAACTTAACTTCGGAATTAGGAAATCGTTTTGAACTAGCGAAGTTTGCGAAAGTTGCTTCGTTATTTGTTAAGGATTATAACTCTGAAATAGATTATAATAATGATGCTACTGTAATTGAAAGATCGGAACATTTAACTCATGATTTTGATCCTAAGGATGTGTGGCTTGGTCATTCTTACTTCATGAAACAATATAATAAAGATGTTAACAGAGATGAAATAGAAGAAAATTCGATTGATTTTAACCTAAGAATAAAATATGAAATTAAACCAATTCTAGAAGAATATATCAAAGATGGTATATTAAAAGAAACGGCAAGAGAGATCATTAATTCTTTATAAGTATGCTCAAGATATCTGAACATTTCGAATATTATCACGAAAAAAAAGTACATTGGGAACGTTTTAATGCTGTTTCACAAAAGGAACAGTATTGTTCTGGTGAAATTCTAGAAGATTCTATTCACTTTCAATCCAACAAAGATTCATTATGCGCCTCTATTTCCTTTTTTAGGGACGTAGAAAGCATGAGTGTAAATTCTTGTGCCATAAAATCTACCTATTATATAGGGTTAGATCGGTTTCCTAAACTAGAGTTGAATGTTTATATAGAACCTAAAATTAATGATGTCCTAAAAGTTGATTATATTCAAATGCTGATAGAAGCCTTAACAGATTCAGAAAACTTTGATCATTTAGAAGGGTTAACTCAAACTAAATGGGAAGAGCCGTGGATTGAAATCGAAACGACACAGCAGCTATTATTAACCCCTTTTCTCTTAGCTCAATACTTAGCTATAGTAAAAAGCATGGTGAAAAAAGGACTCAAAAAGTCCTATTATACTGTTACAGCTAATTTGACTAATCGTGTAAAAGGTAAAGTTTTGGTTGGACAGCAGATCAAACAAAATATTCTTAAAAATAGACTTACCAAAACAGTTTGTCAATATCAAGAATTTGGTTATGATACAGAGGTAAACCAATTTCTAAAATTTGTACTTCAAAAAATATCATCCTTACTGAATGACTATCGCTCTAATAAAGAGTTTTCAAACAACTTACACGAATTGTTAGTCTTCAACCAAGGAGCTTTTCAACAAATTAGCAATCAATCATTTAGAGAATTAAAATATAAAGAAAACAATCCGTTCTATAGAAATTATAACAAGGCCATTGAATTAGGTAATCAGATATTAAAATTGATAGACAATAATATTTCAAAACCTACTCAAATAAATAAAGTAAAATATCCTCCATTTTGGATTGACATGAGTAAGCTCTTTGAGTTGTATACATTTAAGAAACTACGTGAACAATTTCCAAATGAAGGAGAAGTAAAATACCATTTTAAAGTCAATCGACAAGAACCAGATTTTATTTTAAATACGAATTGCGGTCTTAAAGCAGTTGTAGATGCAAAGTACAAACCTAGATACAAAAAAGGAAATCCATCAATGGAAGACGCAAGACAACTAGCTGGATATACCAGATTAAATACAATCTATAAAGAATTAGGAATTAATGATGATAATATAATACCGGCGTATTTTATATACCCAAAGGATATGCTAATTGAAAAGGTTGGAGACGAATCGGCTGAAATAAATTTTGATAACAGCATTGATAGTGATGTTTTTCCTTTCTTTCATACACCAAGGAAATCGAGTACCTATAGACAAATGTATTTGCAAGAGATAGAATTGATAAACGTTTAAATTATAATTTTAACTCACCACATCTGCATCACATAATTACTATAACTAATTATAAATCAAGCGATATAAGATATTGTATCGGGAAATAACCTGTCTTTTTAATACTTTTATTTGGTTTGAAATACTTTAAAAACCAAATAATTAAGTGTTAAATATCTTTATAAAATGTCCTTATTTTCTATATTTAGTAACCCATTTGTACCCCACTTTAAAATTATGTGGTACAAATGGGTTACTAAATGAGTTTCCCTAACCTCATCACTAAATCAACTCGTTTTTACTAATCTTAAATACTCTGCTATTTACAATAATGAAATTGTCCGTTGGTGTAACCGGGCAGGTATTCACAAGCATATTACCTTCCATAGTGCGAGACATACTAATGCAGTACTGCTCTTAGAGAATGGAGCGGATATTTACACGGTTTCCAAGCGTTTAGGACATCGTGAGATTAGAACGACTCAAGTCTATGCCAAGATCATTGATAGTAAAATGAAAGAGGCCTCTGAGCTTATTCCTGAGCTTAAGTTTGGGTTTTAAACTGAGGGGTTGATTACATCTTAGAGAATAACTCAATAAAACATTTAAAAAAAGTTCCCGAATTGGGAAATATATTATAACTTTGTATAAATTATTTTAATTGAGAGTAATAGCGATGAAAACGTTACGTGTGTTTTGGACAAAACATGCAGACAGTGAGCAACAATTAAAGGCTTGGTATCAAGAGGCAGAAAAAGCAACTTGGAAAAATAGTAATGAAATAAAGGCCGAATATCCAAGCGCAAGTATATTAGACGATAATAGAATATGTTTTAATATTAAAGGAAATCATTACCGATTAATTGTCAAGATAAACTTTGGGCATCAAATGATGTGGATTCGCTTTATAGGGACCCACGCAGAATATGATAAAATTAATGCTAATACCATTTAAATTATGAAATTGAAACCTATAAAATCAGAACAAGATTACGAAGCAGCTTTAGAAAGACTAGAGTTGATTTTTGATGCACTTCCAGGAACAGAGGATAGTGATGAATTGGAGATTTTGGGAATGTTGATTGAAAAATATGAAAAAGAACATTTTCCTATGGATCTACCAGATCCTATTGAAGCAATTAAATTTAGAATGGAGCAAATGGGCTACACACAAAATGATTTAGCGGAAATGATCGGATTAAAAAGTCGAGCAAGTGAAATTTTAAATAGAAAGCGAAAATTATCATTAGATATGATACGCACCTTAACCAAAAAATTGCATATTCCTTCAGAAGTTTTAATTCAAGCCTATTAAAAATAAAGCCTCCCTACACGGAGGCTTTACTATTTATAAATCCTTTGTATAAATATCAACTAGTTAATAAAAACCCTTCCAAATTAGTTAGTTATCAAGAAAACTCATAGAGGAAAGAGAATCAATAAATCAACTCGTTTTCACTAATCTTAAATACTCGTATCTGCCCGACCAACTGCATATTTCATGAGCTAATGTAAGATAGTAAGTTTGTCTCAAATACTAAAGAGATGAACAAACGTTAATCCTTATCAGTGGTTAAAATACGTCCTTGAAAATATACAATCCATCAACCACAAGAATATTACAGCGCTATATCCGCATGGTTATAAGAAGTTAATTACAGACTCAGCAGAATAATTTTTAGACTGCACAAGATGTACTTGTTCGGGCGGATACTTTTAAACAGCAATTGGTTAGTGGCATCAGAGATAGAACTAATCTACAAGTCAAAAGTTAAAGCATCTGAAAGACCAAGAATTGAATCTTCTTACTCCGCTTTTGAAATAGCTTTAAAAGCTTGGGATGAAAATAAGATTGAACTTTTAGAACAATTTAAAGTACTTATGCTTTCAAACAATAATAGAGTACTTGGCATACTTGAAATATCATCAGGTGGTATTGCTGGAACAGTAGTAGATCTTAGATTGGTAAATAAAAACGCCTTTCGAGGCGTTTTTACTGACTAATAATTGTATTTTATTGATAACAAAGGCTTTAGTGAGTATTTCGGTCAGACCTTGTCACCAATACATTGTAACCTCCTATTCTTACCTTTTGAACTTTAGAAACTTAAGCAAGCTAAATTTTGGTTTGGGTTTAAGTAGGTCTATCATATGTTCAACGGTTTCAACCGCTACTTTGTTTGTTCTATTCGTGGGAACCGTGCCAAAATAGCTAGGTAAAGTAGCATTGATTTTTTCAAAAACACCCTTTGTGGTTAACCGTTCAATTATTCTCCGTCCATCTGAATAATCATCATAAATATCAACGGGTAACGGTTGATATTGTGGTGTGGATTTTATGTAGGTAGAGAAGAAATAGGGATCTAAAGCTCCAAATTCCAATCCGAAGGCGATTGGAACTTCAATCTCTTGCTTGGTTTTAGTGTTGTAAAAATGACAGTGCAAGCCATGAAAAAAAAACGTCCATTCCTTATACCTTCCACTTTGCCCCTTTGCTTGCCAATAGTTAAGAAAAGCAACGTAGGGTATCTCATTTTTTAAATCGATGTTCAACTGTTCCGCTAATCCATAAATCAAGTTTGTTGCCAGTTCTCGATAATCTAAAGCATATTGTTCTAATACAGTTTGATTCGAGTCGATCTCCTCATCCGTTATCAATTTTTGAATACCAATTTTTGGTTCATTCCTATATATCCCCACAGCATGATGTGGAAACTTTAATTTGAGGTCTTCTCCTACTCTTTGTCTTTCAGGTTCGACATTGGCAGAAAACGCTATAATGAGGTTTATATTACGCGATAAGTTTGCAATAAAGGAATCCGATGGAATTTCATCTAAATTGTCAACGTACAGTACTTTTTCAGTTGATTCTAACATGGTATTTAAATAAACGATGAAAACTAACTTTGTTTTTTACCAATATTCAAAGTTATCCAAAAACTTCTATCTTTAATACTTTAAAAACATTTGTCAGTTCCCTCTTTTACTAGCATGAAAATACAACTAATTAGCGACTTACACTTAGAATTTGGCAGTGGTACTCCTTTGTCTTTTGACAAGACTGATCTGGTTATATTCGCTGGAGATACCCATTTGGGTAGTAAGGGAATCGAATGGATTAAAAAGTACATACCCAATAAAAAAGTACTTTATCTATTGGGCAATCACGAGTATTACAAGGGAACATCAACCAACGTATTGGATTCACGGTCATATTCACACACCGTGTAACTATAAAATTGGCGAAACTACAATTATTTGTAACCCACATGGCTATTTAGATGAAAGAGATAATGGATTTGATAAAGAACTGATTATTGAACTATAGAAAGAGGAGCTGTTTCCTATTCGAGCTACTTAATTTTTAATCAATTAAAAAATTACTATCTCATTCCTTTACCCTATTTTTATAGAAATCTAAATGCACAACAAAGAAATTAGCGTAGAAAAGACAAAACAGTTCCCATTCATTTCTAAGTAGCTCCTTTCGCTTTTTAAATGAAGCTACACAATTACATAAGTTGAATGCAGATTAAAGTTCCTCATGTTATAAAAACAGCAAAAATGTAACACGTTATTTTTTCATGTTATAAAAAACAGAAAAATATAACTTGAATGAGTTCATATAAATTCACCAAATCACAAGTAGAATTGTTTGTATTTTTTATAAAAGAAATGGTATTTCGACCAGACCCGTACAAACGTATTTATGATACTATTTTTCCTACTTTGAGATCAAGTAGAAAAGAATTTTATCTTGATTCTATCAGCGAAAAATGACATAAAAAAGAGAACATATTCATTAAAATTCACTACCTCCTCACATTCATCTGTTAAAACTCATCCGTTGATTTTCGTTTGAAATACTTTAAAAAAGTGTTGTACAAAAATACAAAAAACAGGATTTACCCCCTATGAATGCTAGGTTTTAAAACATTGTATGGACGGATATACCAAACAAATCCCTCTAATAAGGCGATGGACAGAGTTAAAGAAGGCTTTTTACTTCAGTTTCATCTGCAACAATTCCATCCATTTTGCTCGATCGTTCACCACAAAACGACAGGTTTGATCCGCTAATTTTACCTTTACCCCGTTATCGATCACCCCCATGGTTCTACACGGTTGGATGGTTTGTATATCGGCAAAGGCAATGCGTACCGTTTTTTTTGTAAAATTAAACTTGTGTGAATGAAAGAGTAAATAGTCTTGGGTTATCCCAAGTTTTCCACCAATGGCCTGTCCTTTTAAAAACAAATTGGCCACGCCATAAGCTTCCAAAACTTCACCTTCTTCTAAGGGTAAATCTAATTTAAGTAAAATTCCCTTGGTCATCTTCTTGATAAAGAAGTAAAACACCAAGGAGAAAAATACACCAAAGAGCACGCCTTTCACCAAATAGTAATACCATGCAACTAAGCTACGATCAAATAGCCAATCCAGTAGTACCCCCAAAAGAATATAAGTTACAATAACTAAGCTTACAATCTTGATTGCGTCTTTTTTGCTTACTCCCAAAGCATCTGCTCCAATTTTCATGTTTTTTCGTTTAATGAGGTTTTAAAGATACGGATAAGATACCGCTAATTTCTATCAAAAAGCAACATATATAAAGGTAAAAATAGAAGTTACCTTACGCCTTAAAAGACGATTTTATTCTTGGACGTAAAATACCTAACACTTGCAGAACAATAGAACCACAAAAAAAGTCAAGCAGCAAACTACTTGACTCTTTTTTATAATTTAGCACGTAAACGCCTTCGTTTAAAAACGCGTCCAATCTGAATTTACTTGATAATCCAAGATAGGATCTACGTCATTTTGGGTTTTAAATTGTCCGTAAAAAGCGGCTAAATCCACCTCAACCTGTTGACGGGTAATTTCTACCAGTTGGGGATTAAAGTCGTCCATTTGCAACACAAATTGAAAGCTAATAACACGAGAAAGCATCTTGCCAATAAGCAACATATTGCGTTGTTTTACGGTACTATCCACCGTAAAATCGAAATAGGTTTGAAATAAATCCACACTTAGATTCGTGCGTTCATATCCTTGTAAAAAGCGATATAGATTGGTTTCCTTCGCCTTTCGCATCAGCTTTACAATTCCTTCCGCAATTTGCGTATACAACATCTCATTGGATCCCTCAAAAATTTGGAAGGGTCTACAATCAACTAGAGATCGCCCTGCAATATGGTCCAAGCGATACCCATTCGCACCTGCTAATTGCAAGCTAATTTGAGCCGATTCTTGCATTAAATCCGTCACAACCGCTTTGAGTATATTAGCCTCAATACTCATCGAAGCCAAGTCGTTCTCAATGCCACTGGTTGCTACACTGAAAATACACATCCCTGAACACAGCGTATAAGCCGCTTGAATCTTGGCAATTTGATTTTTCACTGAATCAATACTCAATAGTGGAACTCCTCCTACTTGTCTTTCTTGACAATGCGCCAATGATTCGTCTAACAGCCTTTGAATAAAGCCCAACCCCATTCCTGGGAATTGCAATCTACTGCGGTGTAGCGTATCGAGCATTAATTTAATTCCCGTGCTTTCCGTTACTAATTTTTGTTCTGAAGGAACGGCAATATCAATTTCGTTAATACCATACGGAATCGCATACAGCCCTAGGTTATTGTAGCGGTGAGTCATGGGAATATGTTGTTCCACTCTGTTGTTTTCAGAAACAAAAAAGTCAATATCTCGAGATAATTCGCCATTGGGTTTGCTCTCTCTTGCAGTTACTAACCAAAAGTCAGCCGCACCACTCAACCCTTGCCAGTGTTTTTGTCCTTTAATGTGAAACATTCCCTCTTTGTGCTCAAAGGCTGTTTTCATATTCAAGGCATCACTCCCATGGGCTTTTTCCGTAATCATCAAGCCGCCCATAGCTTTATTTTCCATAAACTGGTGAAATACGCGTTGCTGTACCGCTGGTTGCCCGTACTTTGCTAGAGGTTCCAAAAAAAGCGCAATGTTAATCCCAAACATCAACGACAAGGGCAACGACTCATACGAAGCAGCCGCAAGTATTTGCAAGCACTCTTTTACTTGTACTCCTCGCCCGCCGTACATGGTCGGAATAGCTACTGCTAATGGTTTTTCCTCCATGATTTCCTCCATTAATTCAGCCGGAAAATCACGGGTTAACCCCATATCATTATAATTGTATTTTTCGCGAAACAAATACTTCAATCGCTTCTTGAATTCTGCGATATAGGTATTAAATTCGATGTGTTCTATTACTGCATGCATAACTATCTCCTTTTTTTCAATTAAAAATCTACCGCTGATTGACCGTTTCTTCCCCTATGTGCCAAAAAATCGATTAACGATGGAGTCAGCTATAAGGACAAAAACGATCAAACACTACGTTGAACAAATTTAAGAATCTGATTGCGAAACAAATATGATAGTTCAGATTAAAACTAGGACAAATCGTGCATCTTTACTAGACAACTGAAACTATATCTTTCGGTATGCTGAAGGCGTAATGCCCACGTGTTTTTTAAAAAGTCGAGCAAAATAAGACGGATCGACAAAATCGAGTTCATAGGCAATGGTTGCAACACTCTTATTAGTTTCCAGCAGTAAAAGTTGGCTGTGAATAATGGCGATTTCCAAGATCAGTTGCTTGGATGATTTTTGATATACAGCAGAAACACAGCGATTCAAGTAATTAATTGACACTTTGAGCTGATCGGCATAAAAATCGACGGTCTTGTGCTTGCTAAAGTGCAAATGCACGAGTTGTTTGAACGCAATGGCAATCTCTTGCTTGCGTTCGATGGATGTTGTCGAGTCTGACAGCTTAATCACCTTCAATGCAATGGTTTTGAACAAGCTTTCATACAGCTCTTTATAGGGTTTATCGCTGTGAATTTCACTATACAGTAAATCAAGCAGACTACTAAGTGCCGCACTGTTTTCCGCATTGAGGTTGAGTAAAGGAGAGATGGTGAAAATATTCAAAATCTGCGTTTCGCGAAACATGGAGGTCATGGCGTGTTCTTTAATCAGCACACAATACCCTTCTGCCGATTTATCCACAGACTCAATGGCGGAAATATAACCATAGTTACACAGCAATACCGCAGGTGCTTCTACCGTAAAAACGGTTGAATCAATTCGTTGGGTAAAATAGCCTTTCGTCAGGTGAATCAATAAATTGTACCCAAAGAAAATAGGCGGAATTGGAATTTTGAGGTAAGGTGCGATATCCTTAAGGGAAAAAATTTTAATTGGAGTACGAATATAGATCAAATGATTCCTACCCATGTCCATGAACTTGGAAACAAACTCATCTGCATTAATTTGATTGTCTATCATGCGTAACGGTATTTAGTCAAAGTTCAGCAATTGAATTGAATTAACCATGAAAAATAGGTGTTTTTCGACATGCCAAATAAAGCCGGATGAATTCTAGGTTTTAAAATACCGATTGTCGTTGTTTTAATTGACTGTTGTTCTCCAGCACTTATTCCTTTACAATGGCGTATACTACAAGATCCAAATAGGTACCGTTCTTGAGTACCTGTGCTTTTAACACTTCCTCTTGTTGCATTCCTATCTTTTGCATGATGCGCCCTGAGGCTTTGTTATAGGTAAAGTGAGTGGCTACTATTTTGTGTAATTGCAAGGTATCAAAACCAAATGCTACTAAAGCTTTAGCCGCCTCACTTCCCATTCCTTTATTCCAATAGTGTTCATCCAGCCAATAGCCCATTTCTGCTTTATTGTTGGTTTTATCTATTCCCAAGCCTATACCTCCTATAATACTAGGACTACCCTTTAGTCGAATGGCAAAGATGTATTTGTCTCCTTGTACTAATCCGTCTAACGCCAAGTTAACCCAAAACGCTCCATTCTCTTTGGTATATGGAAAAGGAATATTGGTTGTATTCTTGTTGTATACCGGGTTTTTCATAATCTCTACAAGACGTGGTATATCGTCTAGATGAGGCTGATTAAGTGTTAACCTGACTGTTTCTAAGGTGTGTGTTTTCATGATTATCCTTTTGATAAAAGTAGGAAATACTTCCCTCTATTGAGTGAATTCAGTAAATAAAAATTAGTATAAATGGCAATAAATAACTAATTTACAGCACCTTGAACCTTCATAAGCTTAGTTAATCCACTCGTCGCATTGAGTTGGTGTGGCGTCCAACTGAAAATAAACGGATGTACGCTGTGGGCTGATTGCTCTATTTTTGGCAGTCCTATACAGAAAGGGCAAAAAAGAAAAATACAAAAAAAGAGAACGCGTATAGGCGTTCTCTTCTATTAATCACAATGCTCGTGCTTGTGTTTATTTTTCTTTTTGTGTTTATTCTTGTACTTATTACTCTTGTGGTAATGGTGCTCCTTTTTGTGATCATAAGGGTGATAATGGGTGTATGCATACGCGTTATCATTCCATCTTTCTTGCTGTTCAATGGTCAGAATATCCCCAATTTTGATTCGCACCTCTCTGTACAGCTGATCTCGCTTTCGGTTGAGTTCATCTTCACTGTACCGACTAGAACTCGCCCAACTGCTATATTGACTTTCACAATCGCGTTGATACGCTCTAATTTGTTTCCATTGACTGTCTTTCAGTCCTAAAACGGAAGCATCATCGTAAACTAGGGAAACCAACCCTCCCAAATTAACCCCAATACTCGTACTGCTAATCTTCGTCTGTGCACTCACTAAAGAAGTCATTAATGCAAATGCTCCAACAATCAAGTTCTTTTTCATATACTACTTGTTTTATTTTCAATTTTTTATTTTGTTAGTAAGGCAAAACAATCATTGATAAAAAACAATCTTCACTAGTTACTCCTTATTACTAAGAAGTACACATCAAATTAAAGCAGATACCACTAACTTTCAAATAATATTCACTTATTATTAACAATTTAGCAATAGCTAATTAAGCTATTTGTCAGTGATAGAAGGTGTTAGGGGTAGTTTGTTTAAGTGTGAGGTTCTTCTCTTTTTTTTCTTTCCCTTCGCCTATAAATAAAATGGGAGAGCTTCTTTCAAAATCTTAACAGAATAAAAGCATTTACCCTCCCCCTTAATCCAAAGATGAAGTAAAACTCTTAGTTTTATGAGTAAACTCCTTTCTATATCAGCTATATAATTCCTTATGAAAACAATTCCGAAAACCAGCTAATAATTGAAGCTACAATTTTGATCATTAAATAAATTAAAAAACATAGGATAGCAATACCTATGAAAGACTTAATGGCTTTTCTATTTACTTCTTTAATAATTTCTTGATCATCCTCCACAAAACCTACGATGAGACGTAAATTTTGCAAATAGCTTCGATTAAAAACATCTATTATATCTCCAATCCAAAAGGGAATCATCCCCAAAAGAGTATCTTTTAAGATATTATATATCACAGCTAAAGTAAGTGGTATAGATCCTATTTTAAACAAACTAACATATATAAATGGAAAAGATAAACAGGAACTTAACGCATCTCCAATACCCGGAAATAAACCTAATATTGGATCAATAAAATATTTATCCATCACCGTTGCAATTGTTCTTAAGGAACGATAAGATTGAGACTCTTCTATTCTTAATCTTGCATCAGTTTTCATCTTCTGTCTTCTTATTTCCTGTTCAATAGATTTACTAATTGCTATATCTTCTTTATAATTTGTATTGCTTAATCCTTCTTTTGCAACACTTACTCTTCTACTTTCCATTTTAAATCTCTATTATTTTATTTCCTTTTAAAATATCCTCAATATCTTTTATTGTAAACTTTTCATCGCTCAATTCTCCCAACATCAATAAACCTTCTTTCCATTCCTTTGGATTATCTGAAGCATTGATTTTTTGAATAACACCCCTCAACACAACTCCTTTATTATCAATACCTTTCATATCCTCTTTAAATTTATTCTGAATAAGATTCAATTGTTCTTCGTAAGACTCTTTTTGGTTTTCCCCTATTTTCTTATTGGTTTGTAATCTAACCCATTGATTGAAGATATCAATTCCACTATTTACCAATCTATTCTGTGCATGCATCATTGTAACTACAGTTTCCTTTTCGTATTTAACTGTTACATCTTGCTCTTGTTTATTTATAATTCTAGTCATCGTATCATCAGCAAATTCATCTTTATTCATTGACATCATATCAAACTGAGCTTCTTCTTCGTCAATTAATAATTCTTCTTTTAAACGAGTTGTAAATTCATTTAAACGTTCTTGAATCTCCGTTGGTAAAACTTCTGATTTATATTTCTCAATTTGTGTTGGTGTTACCAGTTGATAATCTAACTTACTATCCACTATATCTTTTGCTATTCGCAATAATTTGACGTAAGATTCTAAATGTGCTAACAGTTGTAATTTTAATGCACGATCAACCTGCATATTTTTTGCTACTTCTTTTTGATTTAATTTAAGCTGTAACGTCAATTCATTGTATCTTAGAGTGTCTTTTTTCAACAGCTCCAAATTGTGGATTAGTTCATCACTATCAAGTTTTAACTTCAACTTTGATAATTCATAACTATCAATTACAGCCGAACATGTATTTTTCCATTCATAAACAGCTCTATTATATGAGTTTTTTCCAATTCCTAAAAAAAATAGAATAGGTTTCGAAGGTTTTGAAGCAATCGCAAGTTCATATTCTGATTTACCATCTTCGATTAACGAGTTATTTCGAGTTATTTCTTCTTTGTAATTGAAACTATTCATCTGTGTATCCTTGATTCGTATACCTAGATAATTAAATTCTTCTAGCAATACATCGCGTTCTGCTTTTAGCTCTTTTAGTTCTGGGGTTGAATAAACGGAGGAAATGATTCCTATCAATTCTTTATCCATTACTTGTTTAGCATACTGATAGAAAGTGTAAGCTTTAGGTACATATAACTCTTCTATCACGCGATAAATCGCAATCAATCTGCGCATATCACCACCTACTAAAGCTACATCATATTGAATTTTATTCTTAAAAACTTCAAATTCGTTTTTTAATATTAGCGTTTTTTCTTGCGCATCAGTATAATGCCCTACCATATCAACTACAGATAAAAGTAACATTGCTTTATTACCTTTTGCTTTTCCTAAATGCGAAGCTACCTTTGTTAATGTATGCTTAAAACTATCTCCAATTTCTCCCATAAGCACACCACATGAGGTAGCAATCCTAGCGTACTCTGTATTAATTTCACTCAACATTTGGTGTGTATTTAAGAATTGAATCTTTTCAAAATCAAACACGTTTGGTGCAATTTGTTTAATAGAGTCTCCGAAAATATCAATTAAATTCATCGAATAATCACGATACAGAACAGCTACATCATCACGAAGCGAAACATATTGACTAATAACATCTTTTACAGAATTTCTAAACTGTTCATAATCGAAAATCATCCTTGAATACTGACCATACAAAACTCTCGCCTTATCACTCACATGGCCTAATTCATTTGTGCCTTTTAACAACATCCAACTCAAACTTTCTCGATTGCCACTTAAATCTGCTGTCTGCTCTCCTAATGAATGGGTTAATTTTACATATTCATCCTTTACTTTTTTACTTACATCCATTATGACTTGAACCACTTTATCTTGATTTCCAAGTTCTATATTGTGATACACCTTATACTCATCTATCAAATGCTTACTCTCTTCATTATTTAAAAAAGATAAGTTGATTTTTTGATCTGCATTGTATCTTTCATAGGTTTGCCACACAAGTTTACTTATTTCAAAAGAATCTCCATCTATACCAAATTCTTTAAGTTCAAAAGCTAAATCAGCCCTTGTAAACGTTAGATCCTTTTTTGAAAGTTCTGTTGCAATGTGATATATTTTTTTATAAATATTTTCTTTGTTCATTTTTACTTCTATTTAGTTATTATCCGAGATGGTAAAGTCAACGTTAATTGAAGTTCCCATTTTATGCACTAAATTATTTTAAGGATACTTTATCTCCACCACCTCAATAAAAGCAGGACTGCATCCGCCCCCTTTTGAGAAGTCAATACCATATACTCGCATAAAAGCTTGTTGCACTACTTTTCCATTGTCCATCCAAGGCGGAGAAAAGGAAACAAACTCCACGCGCATCCCCTTTTCCAGGTAAACTTGTTCGTTGGTAAAAGTTCGGATAACCGTTGCTACATATCTAGGCATACGCATCAAATTTGGTTCTAAAGTAGAACTGCGCTTTCATTCCTCCTATAAATAAAGAGGGAAGCCCAACTTTATTTGAGTAAACATGCTCTTTTCTTACTAAAAACATCCCTTTTTTGAGCTTAAACATAAACGACAATCACCTTTTTTCCCGCTCCAGTCGCCTTATCAATTGAATCTTTCGTTCCTTTAGATTGTCCATCCCAAAAAGCAAGAATACAATCTGCATGGGCTACAATCTCGGTATTTCGAATAAACCCCGCGCGTTTGCCGTATCGCTTCCAATCGGGTTTGAATACAATCAGTTCTAAATGATACGCCAGAGCAAAACGAGCACCCAATTGATCCGCCCCCTTTGCACCCCCTGATACAATATGGGTGAGTTTTAAATTTTCCTTTTCAATAACTTCTTGAATGTGAATCGCAGCAAGTGGATAATCCTCAAAACTGCGACTTCCAATAATGGCTAATTTCATAAAACTTCTTTTTTATTTGTTCCAAAAGTACTAGCCGACAAAGACAAACCGTGTCCGTTAAAAAATAAGAATCAACGACATATTTTGACGGAGTACCTCCCTAGATTTGCCAAAGAACCATAAAACAAAACACATGGCCTTTTTATTTATTGAACTCGATGACAAACAATTGAAACAGGTTAAGAAAACCCTATCAGACAACGGACGATCGGATTTAGAAAACGAAACCTTCTCTGGTAGTTCCCTCCAAATCGAAATGACTCCCATGGGACATGAGTTAGTCCTCCATACTCGTCAAACCTATCACCTAGGAGACGTGTACTTGCATTTGGATCAACCCAAAAATAGGTTTCCCTAAAAAAAATGATATATTCAAATAATTTAATGAAAAAGATGTGGTATTAACCCGATATTGTAATGAAAGAACACCTAAACTTATGGCCAAGCGCGATTTTATAAAACGTCACTTACTCATCATCGAACTACTGCGAAAAAGACCGAGTACCTATGAGGATATCCTCCATTACCTAAATAACAACCAAGATCAAATTGGCTATCAATTGGAAATTAGTCAACGAACCCTGCAACGAGATCTAAAAGAAATTGATTCCATTTGGGGTATTGAGATTGCTTACAATCGAAGTAAGCAGGCGTATGAAATTGAACGTGAGGAATATGCAGAGGATGAAACCATTCAACGAACGCTGGAATCTTTTGATTTAATTTCCGCTTTAAAGCAAAATAGAAAAGTGGGAAAAAGCATTTTTTTAGAAAAGAGAAAATCCTCTGGAAGTGAGCATTTTAATGGCCTCATCCACGCCATAGACAACCACCTGATCATCGCCTTTGATCACTTGAGTTTTTCTAAAGAACCTAGTGCCAGACGTTGCGTACCCATAGCCATTAAAGAATCTCAAAACCGATTTTACCTAATCGCTTATGACCTTGATGTCAAAGATTTTAGGAATTTTGGACTAGAACGAGTGGCCAATTTAGTGCTCACAAACGAAAGAGGAAATAGCCCCAAAATAAACATTGAAAAGTCCTATCAACACGCTTTTGGAATCGAGCGCTACGAAGCCGCTCAAAAGGTAGTCTTGCAATTTGACATTCAACAAAAGGAGTATGTAAAATCACTGCCTTTTCATCACTCCCAGCGCATTATTGCCGAAGATCAAAACCATTTTACCTTAGAGCTTTTTCTCCATCCTACGCATGATTTTCTATTAGAGATTATGCGTCATGGCCCTATTTGTGAGGTGATTGAACCTGTTATGCTCAGAGATCTAGTAAAAGAACGCGTTAAAAAATTAGCGCAAATATATCAGATAGCGTAACACAATTTAAAATATAAATCAAATAATATGAATGAATTACAAGATTTTTTAGACAACTGTCAATTACCCGACACCACTCATATCCAAGATACTTTCTTTTCTGCTACTAAGATGACTCGAAGGGAAGAACTGTGGACTAATTTATATGCTTTTTTCTTCGATTGTAATGCACGACATAATCTAGGTACACTTTATATTGACACATTTCTTGAAGTAATAAACAAAAAGAGCGTATCGAAAACTAAAATCGACTTACAAAGCTCTTACATTTTGAAACCAGAAGAACCAACACTAAAAGGTGGTAGAATCGATTTAGTAATCGAAGACAAACAAACGTCTATAATTATTGAAAATAAAGTAGGTCATCATTTAGCTAATGATCTAAAAGACTATTATAACAGTATCACAAATCAAAATAAAGTCGGGATTGTTCTAAGTATAAAAAAATATTCTCAAGCAGAATTAACGGAACATTTTATCAATATTACCCACGAAGAATTAATTCTAGCGATGTATGTAGCCTATGAAACAAACAAAGAACAAGGCGAACTGAAATACAACATTCTCTTTGAGGAATTCTACAAAAATGTAATAAATGAATCTAAAACAATTAACATGGAACAAGTGAATTTTTACCTAAAAAATACGGAGAAAATCAATGATATTGTTGAAATAAAAAAACAATATGAACAACATATAGCTAAACAATTGAATGATGTAAAGGACAGTTATGAAGAAAATTTTGAGGTGATCCATTTCGATCAACGACATATCTTATATCTAAAAAATAAAAAGAACAATAACCTAATGATTACCCTGGTATATGATAATTTAGTTCAAGGAAAACCGGAACTCCGTTTCTTTGTGGAACTACAGCATGATTTATTGCAGACTTTTAGAAGCAAATTCCAACTTGATAATTTTAACTTTGATGAAACCGAAAAGAAATGCCTTGTAAAAGAATTTACAAAGAACAAGGGGAAATGGGGACATTTTGCTTATCAACATTTTAAATTATCGGAAAAAAACATTAGCAACTTAGCTGAATTTATTACTGAAGAACTAAATAAAAGTGCAGCTTTACACATCTATACTAAAATCGTAAATAACCCTCTTTTTCAAGATTAAAACACGATATCGATTAGGTAAAATTCGAGATAAAATAGGGGTAAACTTTGAATAGTTGTTTAACCCTTAAAAGGAATAATCTAACGACTTTCTAACTTTGAAAGAATGACGTAATACTATATAAAATACGATGATCAACTTCTAAATTAGTTGCAATAAAACCTTATACTTTTTAGCTCATTTTTTGATCTATTACTTAGGAAAAGTAATTATATTTTTTTTCTCTTTAAGATAAAAAATAAGAAAGTAACCACACATAAGATTGCAAATACATAAGATATTCCATTTTTCTTATTCGGTTCTTTTGCTAAAACTAGAGATGATTCATCACCAGACAGAATGAACCCAGCCCAATAAAAAGGATGTTTTAGTTGCTCTTCTTCTGTCATTTCTAAATACTTTAACTTAGCTATTCGCAAAGCAGTTGCTTTATCATCTTGCTCAAGTAATTGTTTGTAAAACGAAATCATAATCTGTTTTGTCGATAGATCCGGAGCATTCCACAAACTAGCAATAGTTGTTGGAATTCCAGCAGTATTAAATGCTTGTCGTATAGAAACCAAATTACCTCCATCTTTAAACCCTCCTATACCTGTATTACAAGCGCTTAAAACAGCCAAATCAGCCTGCAAATTAAGCCCATACAATTCCGAAATATACATTTTATGATCTTGTTCCGTATTAGAAAAAACGAGATTACTCAATTCAACATCTTCGTAATTTAAATCTGAGTGCATGGCCAAGTGTAAAATAGAGATCTCCTCCCGTAGAGATTTAAAGTTGGACTTAGATGCTGAAGGTCCCTTAAATATTTTATTTGGAATAAGTTTAGCTATTTCCATTATTTCTTCTTCAGCTCCTTTTAATGAATAGTTACTTCCTCGAACTGCTTGAATATTAGCTCTAACTTTTCCTTCATATTCTGGAGCGAATAAGACAACTTGTTTAGTTGAAGTAGATGTTTTAAATTCCTTTTGTTTGTTTAAAAAAAAGAAATTGGGAGCATACGAAATCGTATGCTCTTCAATAAGGTATTTATTGTTGTGCACTAAAACTTCAAAAGGTAAATAGTGCAAAATATCATCAGCAATAATAACGGTTAAAGGAGAATTCTCAAAACCAGCAGGAAACAGCCTATTAAACAGATGATTACCTTGTTTTTTAATCACGTCAATAGGCGTACTTACATTAGTAAGTGAATATAAGTATGTCTCTATATCGAGCTTCAAATCTGCATAATTTTCAATAGGCTGATAGGTCACCTTCCCTTTATCTAATTCAATCTTGACTAACTTATCTCCACTAACTTTAAATTTTACAATTTTTTTATTGACTAATTCTTCTACCTGAATTTCGGGAATACTAAAAGCTATTCCTTGTTTATATGAAGCAAGTAAATGGCTCGTTTGATCACGGAGTTCTTTCTCTTTTTCAAAAATATTTTGGGCTATATGTTGACTCTTTGATTTTAAGTATTCTTTTTTCAAATATGTTAGATAAGCTCGTGTTTCTTGTTCTTGTTCCACTAAATCATACAACTGTTGATTACCAGTCATTCTCCTTTTTAGAAGAAACGTATTGATCAGATCTTGCGATGTTACAACCTCCATAAAGGTAAGGAGTTGGTTGTTTTTTTGATTTGAAAATGTTCCATTTGAAGCAAACGTCAATAATCCACTGACAATTTGATCAAAAGTTTGTTGAAGCTTGTCATTCAAAGGAGTAGTTCCTAGATTACTTTGAAACTCCACTAATGCAAGCCAATATAACTTTTCTTTCAAGAAAAGTAAATCCTCATTTGTCGAGGGCAGAGATTCTGCTAAACTGCAATAACGGGATGCATTTTGTATGTTATACCCTGGTTGATAGTTGATCACTTCGTCTGAAAGAAGATGAAAGGCCACTGGCGTGTTTTCATTGATTAACTTATTTATTTCCTGCATAGCTTCTGTTGTACGCTTCAATTCAAGTAGAGCTTTTGCCTTACTGAAAGACAAATTTTGTTTGACCAAACTTGTATTGGTTGGGTTCTTTTCTAAAACAGTTACTAATTGTAGTACTTTTGAATAAGCTTTCTTTTGTAGAAAAAAAACAGCTATTTTACCATTTAGTTCACTGTGTTGATCAACCTCTCCATATTGCTTATTAATTTTTAGCGCTTTCTTAAAGTATTCCAAGGCTTTTTCTGATTCCTTTCTAGCATAGAATTCCCCTGCTAATTGCAAAGCATAGGTATAGGTATCATACTCATAGGAACGTAACTTTTCTGTTTGAACAAGCGATTCGATCTCTGACAATACCTTCACCAACATCGATTCGTTATTCTCAGCAGAATAAAGCCAAATCATGTTAGTATAATACGCTAATTCTTGGGAAACACCGATAGGGCTTTGTCTTAAACGTTGAATTGAGTCTTTATTATTTCGGTACAGCTCAATGCCTTTTGTAAGATAACCCTCTGCTTTTTTATAGTTTCCAATATTAGTTTCAGCAATTCCTAAATCCATATAAATATTAATTAGATAATAAATAGAAGATTCTGTTGTTGATTCTGATACGGTCCGAGCTAATTCTAAATATTTCAAACTTTTCGATCGCATGTACAGAAAACGATCACTATAAAGTACAGATAAATCTCGATATGCTATGGCTAGCATGGTGTTATCTTTTCGTTTTTGAGCGAGGTCAATCAATTCATTAAAATAGGTTAGAGATTCCTGAAACGCTCCAAGATTTGTGGTTACTAGGGCCAAAGAGTGATACGATTTAAGCAAAAGTATTGAATCTACTTCCTTACTCATTTTATTATATATCACTTGTTGTTTTATGTGCTCATAGGCTTGTTGTTTACTTCTCAAAAAATTATAAGAAATCATTCCTAATCGCCTATGCATATGGGATATTTTTTCAGGGTTAATCTCAGATTTATCACCTAAATGCCCCCTTAACTCCATGAGTACCTCCACACTTTCCAACATCTCATCATACCCTTCTTTATATGCTTTTGATGTAGCTATTAGGTATTCCGCTTGCGTAAATCTTAACTGTGCACTTAAACTTTTACGAATGTATTTATTTTCCTTCTCAGCTAGTTCAATCGCTTTTTCTCTATAATCTATAGCCCTTTTAAAATGCTGATTCAAATCGAGTGAATCAGCTTTTTTTGTATGTCCTTGCCAGGATGTCTGAGCTGGAACAAAAATGGAATAAAAGATTACACAAAAAACAATTATTTTTTTCATACTTGTTTATTTAACAATTCTAGAAGTGAAGTATAATCTACTCTAAAAAAGGTTTAATAATCGTAGGTTTTACCCTTACACTTTTTACTTTATTTTTTTATTTGCTTTAGTAATACTTGAGCTTCTTTCGCTTTACTTGATTGCAATTCAATAGTTTTAGTTAAATAATATTGTGCGCGCGCTATATTTTGTAACTTAAGATGAGCTAAGGCCAGATACCAATTTATTTGTCCTTCATAATTGCCCTTATTCTGCCAACTTGTTGTTTCAAGTACCTCAATGGCTTTCTCAATTTGATTATCTGCCAATAAACTCATCGCATAGTAAAAACAACTAACTTCTGTGTTATCTTCCTGACATAGAGAGTAAAACAGTTCAGTAGCTACATGATAATCTCGACTGTCATAAGCATTAAATGCTTGATCGATTTTCCTTACTGTAGTTTCTGTATAGCGTACAGTAGGAGCCACAACATTAGGATACACTTCAAAATATGTTTTATACGTTTTATCATAATTTTCTGGGGTATTAATCCAGTAAGCTATGCCTAATCCGACAACTAAAACAGCTGCAATTCGAAACCATACTCCCTTTTTATTGTGAATACTTTTCTGTTGATCCAACTGTTTCAAGCGTTCTTTTAACTTATTACGTTGATCTTTCTTGATAGCTTGAGCAAGCGACAATTGAAAAACAACCTCTTCTTTTATCTTTTGATCTTCCTCCACTTGTCTTTTTAACAAGGCCTTTTCTTCGGCAGTTACTTTGTTTTGAACGAACTTGTCGATTAAATCTCCTATATTCATTTTGTTTTAAATACTAATGCTTTAAGTTGCTTGATACAACGTGATTTTTGACTTTTTACTACATCGCTAGATGCATAATTCAATTTTTGTTTGATTTGTTCCATAGATAAATTTTCATAATAAAACAACGTAAGTACTTCTTGACACCTATGCCCTAGTAATTGATAACTACTTAGCACTTGTGCTAGCTGTTCTTCTTCTATTGCCCATTCTTCTTCTTTTTCTTGTTTTAATAAAAACTCATAATCAACAAAATCTTCCGTAACTATTTTTACGTTTAAACGATTGTATATTTTATATTTTCCAATAGCAAACAAATACGTCTTAATAGAACTACTAAAGACTTTCAGGTCTCCCGCAAGGATATTTTCATACATTGCGATAATACTGTCTTGATAGATATCAGCCGTATCTTGTTCACTTATAGCAAAACGCCCAGCGAATAGCGTAAATTCCTTTTTGTACAGCATATACACTTCTTCTATTGCTTTTTGTTCGCCAGCTTGTATTTGCTTGATTACTCTTTTTTCTCTACTCATTACTATGCTCCTTACTCCTGTAAGTATTTACACGACCCAATTTATTTCTCCTTTCAGAACACCCCCCCCCTCTATCCTTCAAACAAACATAGACTTTTACACCAACTTAAGACGTCTTATAGTAAATAAAATGTATTTTTTATGTTAAAATAAATAAATCTAAATAACTTCTTTTACTAAGAAAGAAGGATGTAAAAAAGGGAAGTTCCTCTGATTTCCTTGCATAAGTCTTTCTTTTTTTACTTATCCATTAGTTTGATTTGGTATTATGCCTTGCAAATGTACTCCGCCCATCTACCCCATACTGCGCAAAACCTCCCTGCAGTTGAATTAAACTACAAGGAGGTAACATTTATGAGAAAAATTAAGGGTTAAATGAGAATAAGCTCCAAGACTGTTTACTGTTTTTCAACAACAAACAAAGCATTAGCATAAGTACTATATTCTCCCGAAGACAAATTAAATGCTTGATTATTTTTCCAGTACTTAGCCACATAGTTTGATCCCTTTCCATCGTTTTCATATCCTATAATATGCGTGGTATCTTGATGTAAAACAATATCATTGGCCCTAGACTCTTGTTTACCTTCTCCTAAAGGCAAGAATTCCTTTACTCCATTCTTCCAATAGGTAGCTACATAATGACGTCCATTACTTACCTGCCCAACCAAATGTGCAATTCCATTATCTATAACCACAGCATTCGCATAAGAAGATGACTCACCACCATCAAGATAGTGCAGGATGTGATCCTTCCAATAGACTGCCTTACCATCAAAATGTCCGGCCACATAAACGCTTCCAGCATCCAGGAACATGGCACGAGCATTAGCACTCTTTTTTCCATCCGATAGATGAACAGCAACGCCATTTTTCCAATACTTAGCTGTTTCAGGTCCGTTATCGTTCTTTTGAGTAGCTCCAGCTACATAAACATCACCCTGCTCAACAGTAATCGACACGGCACCTCCGTAATTACCCGAAGTGTTTAAGCTTATCTCTGTACCGTTTTTCCAGTATTTGGTTGTAACTTCCACACCGTCATATGACGTTCCTGCTACATATACATCCTCACCATCGACAAATATTCCACTCGCTATATTGTATTGACTTCCATCTGTTAATTCATAACGAACGCCATTTTTCCAATACAAAGCAGTAGGATTATCATTGGGGTTATAACTATCCATTTCATAACCTGCGATATATACATTTCCTTGATTGACAAAAATGTCCGTAGCAAAAGCGTGTCTTGTACCATCCGTGAGTACATGTAGTTTTTTATTTTTCCAGTAGACCGCTCTGTTTTTTCCATCGACATACTGATTTCCTACAATATAAAGATCGGTTAAACTAGTCGATACCTTGATCCAAAGTTCCTCACTATCCAAGTACCCTTCTTTTTTTGCGACAACCTTGTAGTTTCCTTCTTTTTCAAAAAGATATGAACTACCTGTTATGGGTTGATCATCAATGTAAATAGCAGCTTCTATTGCGGCATCTTCAAGGTAAACTTTGAAAGTTACTTCCTCATTTTCTTCTACTTCAGACAGGGAGCTGAACAAATTCAACTGCTTATCTTCTACAACTTCAACCTCTTGATGGATACCATCGTCCTTTGAACAAGACCAAAAAATAGCCATAAAGCATAGCATTAGCCCTAGGTAGATTCTAAACTGTTTCTTTTCTTTTTTCATTTGTATTCTTCTTTTAGTGTATTCAAGTGAGAACCTTCTTCCGTTCTTTTAAAAACATTCCGCAAATTACCTATGGATAACTGGAGTGTTGTACTCGTTAGCTGGGTTATTCTCATAGGTACTTCACCAGCTTTAGTAGTAATGAATAAAGTGTCCTTACCCACTAGTCGATAGGTACTCGCCAGTATCTCACTATCTACACAACCTTCCTCTTCCTCTTCATAGGATTGACCTAAAAAGGTATAATCAGCGAAAAAATGATAAAACGATTCCCTTTCACAAGCGGTTAAAGACACCTCCACTTCACCTCTAAACTCCTTATCTCTCATCCATTTACCACGGATAAACTCTTCGGTTGTAAGTTTACGTGTTTTAAACACACCTATTTTACTATTACTCGTATTTCCTTTAGCGTCTTTGGCAACAACATACCAATAGTAAGTTGTATCAGGGCTGAGTATATTTTGTAAACGATAGGTGGTTGTTCTTAAGTTTTCTACAGGCCTACTTTGTGGTAAATCAATCGTATCCAAATACAAGGTATAATATATTTCTCGGTCATCCGATAGACGAATTGCCTGCCATTCAAAGGTAAGTCCTTCAAAATCCACCTCCATTAATTGATCTGCTGGTGTTAGCAATACCGCTTGTTCTAGTTCAACATAAGCTGCATCATCATTCTTTGAACAGCTTAAAAAAAGTGCTATTCCTACCATTATTCCAACCAAGCGCCTGCCTTGTTGAAACAAGGTATTTCTCCCATTTTTCATTCTTATTGTACCCATGAGACTATAAATTAAATTCAAATACTTCAGTGATAGTAAATTTTCCTTCGGTCATATTCAACTTAGCTCCTATTCCATCAAGCGGATATACATCAAAACTGAACGTACCTGAAAGTTTTGTATAACCTTCCACTCCTGTTGGATAGCCAAAAACGGTTTGCTCCCCAACCTCAGCACTTGTTATTTCTAAAGTTCCTACTTGTTTATCCGGATGATTGGCATCACCTGAAACATAGGTTGTCGTAGCGCGAAGGGCTCGATCCGAATTAAAAATGCCCCATGCAGTCCCTACTTCGAATTCTTTAAGGACAAGCGGATAGACCCCCTTAGGATCTTTAAACTTCTGCGCTGGAATTGCTACATATAATCCCATAGTTTCAACAAGATCCTCTTCAGTAGCGCTGTTGGTATCTATAATGCTGTGTGCACTAATGTAAAGGTAAAAATAAATTTCTCCTTGTGTATTTTCTTGTTGCTCTGTAAGGAGGGTAGTCAAACTAGACTGCCAATCTTCTCCATTTACCTTCATAGACAATTGGGTTTTCCCTTCTCCTAGAGACGTTGAATCCGCCAAATCATTCTTTGAGCAGGAGGTAATCGTCCACCCAAATAGTAGTAAAATAATTAGACTTCCGAAGCTAGTAGTAAAAATTGTTCTCATACTTCATTTTTTTATAAAGAAAAATTATACCCTACACGCAAAGCAAGGAAATTCGTTTGATCAACAAGTTGATAGCGTAGCCCTAAATCCCAATCTCCAAATTCATAACCACCACCTAAGCCAACTGAAAACTTTGTTGCCGAATTCGTTCCAGATGCACCGTCAAATAGACCTGCTACTCCTTTTACATTCACTTTTGATTGCAAAAAAGCAACCCCCACCTGAGGTTCAGCATAGAAGCCACCAAATGTATGGCGATAGCCAAATTGAAGAGGAATCATGCCTACATGTCCACTAACAAACGTATCGCTTTTTACACCAAAATGGATATATCCCAGTGTAGCTGTTAGATCAGCATCCGCATTTAATCCATAAAAGACCTTAGCTGAGGCACCAAAACCAGTAGCGTAGACATCGCCAAAAGTTCCCATAGGCAAGGCTAACTCCGCACCGATGCCCAACTTTCGAAATCCTTCTTGCGCTTGTACCGTATTAAAAAGCAATACAGCAATCATTAAAGTATATATATATTTCATTCTATTTCGTATTTGTATGTTTCGTTTTTTTATTTTAATAAGTTAAATTCTAATGCTATAGCGTTTTACAATCCTCTAATCCTGCTTGATTGACATTGTTATAGGTAATGCGTTCTCCACCTGTTAATACACTAGGTTGCTGTTGATAGAGAACACAAGAAAATATACCTTCAAAATGCGTATCTTCAAGTGATAGTCTACTATTTTTATCAAGTGCTACTGCTCCCCTATACAAATGATATGCTTTAGGATTTCCTCCTGCATGTAGGATTTCAACATGTTTAAGTTGGTTGTTTGGGCTAGAATTATGATAAATAATATTACCCCAACTTCCTGCTGCTGCCGTTTCTCCTCTTATTATAATTTTTTCATCCGCCGTTCCAACAGCTTTTAAGCTTCCCTTAACCACAATTCGCTTATCTGCAGCCATCTCGATAACTGTACCTTTTTCTATTGTTAAATTACCTTCTTTACCAACCTCAAAATTAAAAAGGCCACGAACTAAATACGGAACAGATAGTTTACTCATTGTCTGTGTACCTGAAATGGCTAATTGACTTGAAACCTCTACTTTATTCGAACTATTATCGATAAACCTATTATCTCCTTTTAACAACCCTAAATAAGCCATAGTTAATTGCAAAGGCTTCTCATTTTCTTTAAATGTATTTGTTTCAATGATTGTTTGAGCTTCATTCGTTGTATAATAAAGACTTACCCCCCATCCTTTACAATGCTGTACTAGGTTATTGGTGAACCGTAAACTCGATTGTGCTCCTATTACTATCCCACCTACTTCATTTGTTGCTTTAGAAATAGCTTTTCCACCAGCATATTCTATAATGGTATGAGTCATCTCATTTTTAGGATCATTGGTAGCGAAGAAAATCCCTCCCCAAGACCCTCTTTTTTTATCTACACCTGTAAACGTAATTGGCTTATCTGTTGTTCCTATTGCTTGCAAAGAGCCCTCTCTGGTTATCCAAAACCCTGTATCTGTTTCAAAAGCGATTACAACACCAGGTTCAATAGAGACATTATTTTCAATATTCAAATGACAAGTCACCACATAATCAACTGGAGCATTTGGATTATCTCTTAAAACAGCATCGGGATTTTTACTAAAATAATTACAGTCCAATACAATTGGAGGCTCTACCTCTATCGGATTAGCCTCTTTAGCATCAGTCGCTTGCTCTTCCACACTACAACCTACTACTAAAAGACCTAAAGCTAAAAGCCCTATAGTATAAAAAGGGGTAGCTTTCTTTTTTACGCGTTTCATCATGTTTATTGATCATTTTAAGTTTTACGTTTTTCTTGAGAAATATCAACACACTGAGACTATGGATCACAACAGTTGAACTATTCTTCTCCTAGTTAATAGCAAAAATTAAAAAAGGTAAACATGATTTATTCTTTTTTTTCTATTCAAATTGAGAAACCCGCAAGAACAACCACTTTAAACAAATCACAACCTATTAACTACCAATACAATACAAAAAAACATAAGAGTCATATGAACTAACAAAAAAGAATCAAAAAAAGATAATTAACCATCATCAGCAAAGGATGTATAACCGAACCAATTACATTGTACTAGTCCAATGACTGTTGTTTAACTTCTACTTCTAAACTGTTCGTGCTATTAATACGCCTATATTATTTTTTAATACCTAGGAAAATGAGTAGAATAAAGCAAGCGCACCAATCTTTTGTGCTAGGGAACACAAGTAGATTTTATACCAAACGACATCTTCTTTTCAAAAACTGAACCTTACCTTTCTTTTCTATTTTAAAAAGCTTGATATAAGCTATCATTTTAGCTATTTTTACAAAATAAATAACACCTAAAACAAAGAAATATGTCTTTTTTCCCAAAAATAAGAACAACCTTAAGCAAAGGAGTTATTCTGCCTAGCTTATTATTCATTGTTGGAATAAGTCTGCTAGCTGCTGTATTACCGAGCCAAACCAACCAACTGCTAAATAGTATTAAAAATTTCATTTTTATCAATCTGAATGGGGTATACGTTTGGTCTGTAACAGCATTTATACTCTTTCTCATTTACTTGATGTTTAGTAAATACGGTACGATTAAACTCGGAAGTAATAATAGCAAACCTGAATACTCTTTTTTCTCTTGGATTTCAATGCTATTTGCAGCAGGAATGGGAATCGGTCTAATGTATTTTAGTGTAGCAGAACCCATCCAACATTTTTCAAATGAGGCCTTTAGTGAGCATACGGTCGTACAACGCGCTAGAGATGCTCAAATGTATACCTTCTTTCACTGGGGAATTCACGCTTGGGCTATCTATGCCATAGTGGGATTAGCACTGTCTTATTTTGCTTACCGATATAAACTTCCACTATCCCTTAGAAGTTGCTTCTATCCCTTGTTAAAAGATAGGATAAAGGGAAAATGGGGAAATACAATTGATGTTTTTGCGCTTTGCAGTACTTTTTTTGGTATTACCACTACGTTGGGTTTTGGAGTTGTTCAAATAAACTCTGGTCTTCAGCAATTGGGAATCGTTCCAGAAAATAATTTCATCTATCAAATACTCATTGTAGCTGTCTTGGTATCTTTGTCCATTATTTCTGCTGTAAGCGGTTTAGACAAAGGGGTAAAACTACTAAGCAGTATTAATATTATTGCCGTTGTGATTTTATTGCTTTTCGTATTAATCTTAGGACCAACTGTCTATTTGATTGGAAGCTTTACAGAAGGAATAGGACATTATATTACCAATTTTTTCAATCTAACATTTAACACACACGCTTTCGATGAAAAAACCCAACCCTGGTTTTATGATTGGACTATTTTATATTGGGCATGGTGGATCTCTTGGTCTCCTTATGTAGGACTCTTTATAGCCAAAATTTCAAAAGGGAGAACCATAAAAGAATATATCGCAGCTGTATTACTCTTACCCACCTTATTTAACTTTATTTGGATGTCGGTATTTGGAAATAGCGCCATTTGGTTTGATATGCACATCGCAAATGGAGCTTTAAGCGCTATTGCTAGTAATCCTGATGTTTTGATGTTTAAATTCTTAGATTATTTACCGCTAAGCCAAATTACTAGTTTTCTAACCATTTTAATTATTATTATATTTTTTGTCACATCGGCTGATTCTGGGATGTATGTTATGAATAGTATTGCTACAAAAAATGCTAAAATATCACCCAAATGGCAAACCATTGGCTGGGGTATCTTATTAGCTACCCTATCGTTGTTGCTTTTAAATGCAGGAGGACTCGCTGCTTTACAAAGCATGACACTTATTACGGCTCTTCCATTTTCAATAATTATGCTTTTGTTTATTATCAGCTTAATTAAAGCTTTAACCATTGACCAAAAATATTATGACACTGATTTTTCTAGTACAACAATTACTTGGTCTGGAGACACGTGGAAAGAAAGACTAAAACAAATTGTTTCATTTGATGATAAACAAACCGTACATGAATTTATTGACACCACAGTAAAAAAAGCGTTTGAAGATCTCGAAGCAGAATTTGCAAAAAATAATATCGATGCCAAAATTAACAGGTATGATCATCCTTATAAACTGGAAATAGAAATTAAACACGATCTTATCAACAACTTCATTTATGGAGTGAAAACAGAATCTAAAATTGTTGCAGACTACCTATTAGCTGAAGATAACTTACCCGATGTAGATTCCAATAAAACATTTTATCCCATGTCTTACTTTGGTGATCAACGTCAAGGGTATGATGTTCATATTTTCACTAAAAATGAACTTATTTCAGATGTGCTAAAACACTATGAGCGCTTTATTGAAATTATCTCAGAAAACAAAAACGAAATGTTTGTAAGTAGTAATACAAATCATAAACTTCGATAAAAAAAACAATCCCATGTAAAGTTAATCTTTCACATGGGATTATTTTTTATACGGTTAACCTCTTCTATTTTATTGGACGATTCACCTGGCCTATTAGGGGTTTATTGCCCTGAACAAGTAGTATACTATCCGCTTTTAAGCGTGTTTTTAACCAATCATTGAGCAGTTTACCATCTATTGGAACTTCTTCTTCTTTTTGATTATAAAGAATCAACCAATCCAGTCTAATACTATCAGTATTGCTATATCGTTCTACTTTTCCTATTGATACTTCTGTTAAGCTGGGAAAAAGTATAGTAATTTCATTGATTAGATTAGGCTCATTCACTTTATATTTAGCTAATTCTTTTTTTAAGTCATTAATGATGATATCTTTCTCTGCAAACGATCGATCTTGTTTACTGAGTTCATTTAAAATTTCTGATTTAATATCCTTTTCATCTTGTTTAAATGTAAGCGCTACATTGTCTAGACCTCTTTCTTTTAATAACCTATTGTACAGTAAGACATTATCTTCCGTTAATTTTTTATCTAAAAACGCTAGCTCTACTTTTTTAGGTGTAGTGTTGTAATTAATTCTCTTATAAATCACAGTATACCCTCGATCAATAAACTCAGAATCAATAAACGCCTCAACCGTTTTGGTAAATTTCTTTTCTTGAAACAAAGTATAAGCCAAGTAGAAACTAGGTATAATCATCACTACAATCAACAAACTTATGCCATAGCGTATGCGTCTTTCTTTCTGAGTATCTAAAGTAGATGCTATTGGGTATTTTAAATACTTAATCACTAAAAAAGTAGCAATGCAAATAAAAAAGCAGTTAATAGTATACAAATAAAAAGCTCCGAAAAAGTAACTAATATTAAATGTAGCTAAGCCATAGCCGGCTGTACATAACGGAGGCATTAAGGCAGTAGCGATAGCAACTCCTGGTATAGGATTTCCTTTCTCAACTCTTGTAATAGAAATAACCCCTACAAGACCTCCAAAAAACGCAATCAAAACATCGTAAATTGTCGGAGAAGTACGAGCTAACAATTCAGACTGAACATCCTTAAAAGGACTGATATAGAAATAAATAGCAGAGACTAACAAACTAACAATGGTAGCGATGACTAAGTTTTTTATTGCGATTTTAAGCAATAAAAAATTATACGTTCCCAAGGCAAATCCTGCCCCTACAATTGGTCCCATCAAAGGCGATATTAACATCGCTCCAATAATTACAGCTGTTGAATTTACATTTAGCCCTACTGATGCAATAATAATGGCGCAAGCTAAAATCCATAAATTAGCTCCTTTAAAAGTAATATTAGCTCTAATATTTTCTAGAACTTTCTCCCCTTTCTCTTCTCCTTTATGAAGGTTGATGTAATCAAAAAACCTAGTTGTCATCTGCTATCGTTTTACTTGCTTTGCTCAAAACGCAGTAGCCTATCACTCCCCCAATTATAGAAGCAACAAAAATACCAATCTTGGCTTGAGTCATATATTCCTCACTTGTAAAGGCTAATGAAGTTACAAATAAAGACATGGTAAAACCAATCGCTGCAAGAAGACTTAATCCAAAAAGATTTTTAATATTCATCCCTTCAGGAAAAGGAGCTACTTTTAATTTGACTAAAACAACTGTAAACCCCACTACTCCAACTACCTTTCCAACCAATAAGCCAAGGGCTACTCCAAGGGCTACGTTTGTACTAAACAAAAGGTCAAAATCAATAGCTAAAGACACACCAGCATTGGCTAAAGCGAAAATAGGAATGATTAAAAAAGTAACCATAGGATGCATCATATGCTCTAATCGCTGTAAAGGTGGTGTCGCAGAAGCACTGCTCTTTTCTATTTCTTCCAAAATATGCAACTGCTCATTCGTTAAGGTCGGTTTGGTATTATCGGGATCGATTGCTTTGAATTTACCTAAAAGTCCCTCTATTTTTTCACTAAATACTTGTTCACTAATTCTAACATTAGCCGGAATTGTAAAAGCGGCTAATACCGCTGCAATAGTAGCGTGAACACCAGATAGTAAAAACGCTGTCCATACGCCCCCTATGCCTAAAATAGCATAAAAAAGTATAGATCTAACGCCCAATTTATTACCTAAATACATGATAACCAATATAGAAGCACCTAGTACTAAATGTAAAGTTGAAATCTCAGAAGTATAAAAGAATGCAATAACAAGTACAGCTCCTAGATCATCAACAATCGCTAAAGCCGTTAAAAATACTTTTAGTGTTAGCGGAATTCTACTTCCCAACAAATAAAGTACCCCTAAAGCAAATGCAATATCCGTTGCCATAGGAATTCCCCAACCATTAGACATCTCTCCACTTGGGTTTAAAACAAAGTAAATAGCTGCAGGAACAACCATTCCTCCTAATGCTGCTCCAATAGGTAACATTGCCTTTCTTGGATTCGATAACTCTCCTCCTACAATTTCTCTTTTCAGCTCTAAGCCTACCACAAAAAAGAAAATAGCCATCAATCCATCGTTAATCCAATGATGTAAACTATATTCGAAAAAACTATTTCCAGCCCATTGAAAACCAAATTTATACGCTAAAATATGATGATAATATTCTTTTAAAGAGGTATTGGCTAATATAAGCGCTATAATTACACTTAATCCTAATACCATACCACCTGACTTTTCTTGTTTAATAAATCGTTGTACGGGTGATATCATCCTCTCAATTGGGGTCTGATCTAACTGCCTCATAAAAATAATCCTTCTTTTTTAATGTTATAACTAGTTTACATTTTCAAAAATAAAAAATTAATTTTGCTAGCTACTATAGAACAGCTCTTTCTATGAATTATCAATCATATTTAACTTTTTTAATATTTTAACTGTACTTATAACTCAATCAAAATACAGTTTAATTCTGTATTCATAAATCATGAAAAGAGAGCGTACAAGGCAATATTATCCCCTTATCTGACCTGATTGGTGTTTTTTCACTCCCTGAATTTCCCCGTATAAGGATCAATTTCTTATTTTATCTCCTTTTTTTCGCATTTATCCTTGGGTATTTTCAACAATCTTTTTGATAGACTTATGAAAAAAAGGGACAACCCACAAAAGAGGGCACTGAAAAAGTTCCTTTTCGGTAAAATAAGGTCTCAATAAGAGGTAAACTATATAGCGAATTGCTTTTATAGTTTACCTCTTTCTATTTATCTTTATTTTTTAAACTAGTAATTGTTTTACCAACTGTTAGCTTCTCAACAGTGTAAACTTGGTAACTTTTATTCTTGAGTTCTTACTCAGGTTTATATGATCTTATCGTTCCAAAAGATAAGATCTTACGCAAGATTAATGTTTTAGTAGATTTCTCTTTTGCACATGATGAGCTTATTACTAAGTATTGCTTAGACAATGGTCGTACAGCTGAGTCTCCTATAAAACTTTTTAAGTATCAACTAAAAAAAACTATGATATTTCGGATGTTGCTGTTGTAGAACGTTCTCGATTTGATATGTCATTAAAATACTTTTTAGGGATGGCTCCTGAAGAAGATGTAATCAATGCTAGTATCTTACTAAGTTTAGAAAACTAAGGTTATCGGATACTGATTTATTAAAACTACTTATAGGAGAAACAGTTCGTTTAGCTATAAGCAAAGAGATTATAAAATCCAAAGCAATTATAGTAGATGCTACTCACAGTGTTAATAGATCTCATCCATTTTCAGCTATAGAAGCTTTAAAGATGCGTAGTAGACAATTATGTACAGTCTTATATGATATCGATGAGAAGATCAAGGAAAGCTTACCAAATAAAAATGAGGATTTCATAATTTAACATTACTAATGATAGTAGCCCTTTTTCTTGTCACAATAAATCTTAATTTAGCTCTAAGAGCACGCACTAAAAACTCTAATTTCAAAAACATAACTAATTGAAAAAAATCATTTCCTTAAAAAATAAAATTGAAAAAACGGCGCTAATAAAAGTTTCTCCTTTTAGGCAAGAAATTCGTAAAACAATTCCTCACAAACACAATAATTACTTCGAAATTATTTATTTAAGCAAGGGAACAGGCTTCCATACAATTGATCAAACTGTATTTTCGATAACCCCTCCTACACTATTTTTTATACGAAAGGAACAAGTACATTTTTGGGATATTACAAGTGAACCTAAAGGCTTTGTAGTTCTATTAAAAAAAGAATTCTTACAAGCCTCCTTAGATTATAAATTAAGAGATCTCATTTTCCAATTAAATCCTTTTACTTGCATAAAAATAAATGAAACTCAAAATATCGATGCATTATTTCAACTACTTGTATCAGAGAAAGATTTCACTGTAACAGAAGGTATTCTAAAAGCATTATTGGCTAAGATTATAGCAACAGCTACTTCTTTTTCTACTTCCATCAGTCAAAGCGATACGATTACCTTGTTTCAAGATCTTTTAAAGCAAACAAATAATTTACACAACAGTGTTGCCTATTATGCTAAAAAACTTAAAATGTCACCACAAAATCTAAATGCTATCTGTCGTAAAACACTCCAACAACCCACATCTGAAATATTGGCAGAACATATTATTGGTGAAGCAAAAAGACAACTGCTATACACTGAAAATAGTATTAGTGAAATTGCTTTCAACCTAAACTTTAATGATTCTTCTTACTTCACAAAATACTTCAAGCGCTACGTGGGTATTACTCCTAAATCATTTCGAGAAATGTAAAGTGCCACTCTTTTTTCAAATTCACCCAATTTTAGCTTCTAATTATATCACATTTGTATCATTAAAAAGTTTTAAGATATGAATACCAAACAAGGTGAAGTAAGTCTCAAAGAAATAGCGAAAGTTTTCACTAAACTAGGGAGTATTGGTTTTGGAGGGCCAGCAGCTCATATTGCAATGATGAGAGAAGAAATAGTTGTAAAAAGAGAATGGATGGATGACCAACACTTCTTAGATCTCCTTGGAGCTACGAATTTAATCCCTGGTCCTAACAGTACAGAAATGGCTATTCACATTGGTTATGATAAAGCGGGTTGGAAAGGACTTATAATCGCAGGACTATGCTTTATTCTTCCTGCTGTTATACTTACAGGTTTAGTGGCCTATTTTTATAAAAGTTATGGAAAACTACCCCAAGTTCAACCCTTTATCTATGGAGTCCAACCTGCAATTATCGCTATTATTCTGGGAGCTGTTTTTCCGTTAGCAAAAAAATCTATTAAATCCTCATTCTTAGCCTGTTTAGGTCTTATAGTCTTACTTGCTTCTTTAATGGGCATTAGTGAAATCATTTTGATGTTTGGGGCTGGAATTTTAGCTTATGCCGTGTTTTATATCAATACTACACGAAATACCTTACAAAGTTTTCTTCCCTTACCTTGGTTACTTATCATTCAAAATGTTTTTTACAATACCACCAATATGCAGCTATTTTGGATTTTTCTTAAAATAGGCGCTATACTTTATGGAAGTGGTTATGTGCTATTTGCTTTTTTAGACACAGAACTAGTACAAACAGGCTTACTATCTAAAGAACAACTCATAGATGCTATTGCTGTAGGACAATTCACACCAGGCCCCGTTTTTTCTTCCGTCACTTTTATTGGTTTCCAAATTAATGACGTAACAGGAGCTATCCTATCAACCCTAGCAATTTTTTTACCGTCCTTTATTCTAGTAGCCCTACTAAATCCTCTGATGAAAAAACTACGCAACTCTAAAGGGTTATCTATTTTTTTTGATGCTGTAAACATTGCCTCAGTTGCACTAATTATAGCTGTATGTTTAACAATGACAAAAGAAGTAATAACAGATTGGCAATCACTTGTTGTCGCTTTACTTAGTGGTATCCTCGTTTTTACATTTAAAAAAGTTAATAGTGCTTTTATTGTTTTAACAGGTGCATTGCTTGGGTATTTCCTGTTTTAATTATCACTATTTCGCTTGCTCTTCCTGCTTGACCGATGAACTATCGTTCTGGTCATGTTCAACCCAAATGAAACGAGATACATCATACCCAATCTCTTTCGCTAGGGTCAAGTACTGTTGTTTAATATCTTCCGGTATGCTTTTTTCTCTGGACAAGATCCATACATAATCTAAATTCTTTCCTGCTACTAAGGCATACTGATACGCTGAATCTAATGCAATTACATTATAACCGGAATAAAAAGGACCAAAAAAGCTAACTTTTAATGCTCCTACGTTTGGCTCTCCCCTAAACTTAGCTATGCCTTCAGCTTGTTTCCATTCTTTATCCTTAACGTGAAAACCTCGATTTAAAACTTTGAGATTTCCCTTTTCATCCAAGCTGTATTGAGCGGTGGTATTATTTAAATCTTTTTCAAAATAAAAATCAAACCGCGCAATTTCATACCAAGTTCCCAAATAACGATTAACATCAAAATTTTCAACTGCTTTTGCCTTTTCTGGTATTGGGTTGGTCTTACAAGACACAAACAAGAATGATAGCATCGCAAAAAAGCTTATTCGATATAACAGGTGTAAGTTCATAAGAAATTCGTTTTACCCAAAGGTAAAAAATATATACTAAACACAGTAAATTATATCGTTTATCGGCATCAGTCCGGAAATAGAATAAACAGTTTGACCAACTGACGCCCAACTTGGTCTCCTTACTTTTGTATTTGTTGACCTCTTCTACTGTTCCTACAGATAGAATTTTTCCGTCTTTTACAGCAACCGCCTCTACATAGTTTGGCGTGTCTTCACTCATGGTAATAATATCACCATTGTAATAGATCAAATCTGCTGATTCACTACCGTTAGATTTACATCCAATTAAACTAATCGTTGTACCTACTAGTACAATAGACAATACTTTTCTTATCATAGGCTATAATTTAAATCGCAATGAATTAAGCAAAGTTAAAATCAAATATAAGTACCTTGAAAAATTTAGAATTCAACTTATATCACTTAGAAGTACATTATTTCAACGTATTACTATCTTAAAGTTTTCAAAAATATAGTATTTCGTTTTCCCTCTTGTTCACTTAAAGTTTAAAATCGTATCAGTTCCAATACTTTGCCTAGTAAGTCAATACAAAAAAGCGACATTTACTTTGCGTTTAGGTATAACAGATCACAAAGGACATGGTGATTTCACCATTTCACTTCAGGGCGAAGACTATGAAGGAGAAGCGTTTAATGTAGCTCCCTCATTTTTAAAAACGAAACTGAGAAATACCTTAAAAAAATGGAAGGACAATCCTAAGTTAACCCATATACTTATTAACGAAGATTCGCTGAAAAACAACACCTTCAAAGAGCGCGATACCCGTGTTTTTATCGTTCAAAATTGGGAACTTTCCCCCTTGACGATCAAGTAATAAAAAAGCATTTTCACTACAAGCTATAAACAGCTACAAACCTGACAATTTTAGATACATCCTCCAATACATATTCGTGTTGGAGGATGAAATCCAAAGGCTTAATCGATCTAGATTTGTGCCTTAGCGAAGGTTCTCGCTTTACCAGCCACAATTACTCTTTCTCCTTTATTTTGACAATAAAGCTCTTCTCTCTGATATTTGACGCATAAAAAAGGGCTCTTTACCCCATTTAAACGACCAAAATAGAATAAGGAAACAGTGAGCAGAGCCAGTAACAGGATCTCATCAGGCAACCACTCTTTTAATGGAACCACACAAGCAGGGTTACCGTGAAAAATTTCATATGTCTTTTTCCGTTTGGGTTGCCGATTAAATTCTCTATTTTTGAAAAGAATCCAATCAAAAATTAAATCATGTCAAACCTCGCAAAAGATCTTTTATTTGGTCTCGCCGTAGCGGATGCACTGGGAGTACCGGTTGAATTTAAAAGTCCTGCAGAAATTAATCTAGCTTCTGTACAATCAAATTACCAGGATATATTCAACCGCTTTTCTCCTTTTGGTTCTTGGAACAAACCCGTTGGCACTTTTAGCGATGATTCTTCGCTAACTTTTTGTACGGCTGAATATCTAGCAGCTGGTGAAACAGACTTAAACGATCTGATGGATCGCTTTAAACAGTGGTTGAGAAAGGGGTATTGGACTACAGACGGACATACTTTTGACGTGGGGAGAACGACCTTATTGGCTATTGAAAACTTTGCAAGGGATTACAATTGGAGAACGGCTGGACTCAACACGGAGCGCGACAATGGCAATGGTTCCTTAATGCGCATAGCACCTCTACTCCTCCCTCTTTTATATGATCAAACGATTACAGATCCTTATCCCTATATACGCGATTTTAGCAGTTTAACCCACGCGCATCCCATATCCGTAGATAGTTGTTTTATCTACCTGATGTATGCAAAACAGTTGTACTATGCGAAAGATGTAGCTTTGGCTTTTGTAAAAATGAAGGAAGAATTAGGAACTAAGTACGCCCAAAACCCTGCATTCGAACGTCTTTTTTCTGAGGATTTTTTATCCCTTTCTCCTACTGTTTTCAATAGTCAAGGTTTTGTGGTGGGAAGTTTAGAAATTGCTTTGCATACCTTGCTTACGACAACAAGTTATGAAGAGGCTATTTTAAAAGCAATTTCACTAGGTAAAGATACGGATACTAATGCCGCTATCACCGGGGCTTTAGCGGGATTTTTATATGGGTATGACAGCATTCCTTCCCATTGGATTGAACCCCTCAAAAGAAAAGAGGATATTGCAGCATTAGCCAATCAGTTGTATTCTACTTGTACAAGGGTATAATTTTTAATTTTGTTGAGCAGCGATCGTTCATCAACAGTCAACCCTCTCACCACCTCATCATCTCACCCCCTCAACAACCAATAACCAACAACAATCAACACTTATTCATTCATCCTTTTTTGTTCATCATCAAATTCCTCTTATATTTAACCTCCTATATTAATCACCTTACACCCTATGAAAAAAATAAGCGCACTTGCTCTATTCCTTGCCTTATCAACGACTTACGCACAAAGCATTGATTTTAAAGACCCTAATTTTAAAAACGCGCTGCTTGAATTGGGCTTCGATACTAACCATAACGGACAAATTGAAAGAAGTGAAATTGAATCTATAGAAGAATTAAAAATCTCGAATAAAAATATTGAATCCCTTGATGATCTAAAGCACTTTAAAAAACTGCGAATACTATATGCCAATACCAATCGCATTTCGGATATGAGTGTTTTAAATGGCAATAGTGTTATAGAGGAAATTTTCATTGGCGACAATCAACTAGGACCTCGATTAACACTTGAGCATATGCCCAATTTAAAGGGACTCTATGCCTTTAGAAATGAATTAAAAGAACTGAGATTTACAACCCCATTTCCCTATTTAACTTCGTTGTATATTCAAGGAAATCCAATAAAAAAACTCAATATAGAACCTCTTGTGAACCTAAAAAGTCTTCAATTATTTGAATGCGATGACTTACGAACAATCACAATAAATAAAAAAACAAAAATTGAGCAATTTTTTATCTTGGATATGAAGGTAAAAAATGTTGTATCTCAAAGTGAATCCGCTAATATTATTTATTTAGAAAAAAAGGAAGATGCGTATAACGAACCAAACAATGAGAATTTCAAAATATCTCCTGTAATCAAAGTAAAATAAAGTGGTGAAATGGCATGATGAATCAACTTCATGTCCCCTGAATCGAAGACATCCGTTTCCATTCTTAGTCACTATCGCCTAGCACTCAAATAGCATGTACAACCTAAAACTCACAAAGTGAAAAAACACCATCTAATACTTATTGTTTTTGCAGCACTTACATCATGTAACCAGTCTAATTGCCGGTTATTTGACTCTGATGCTAAAAAATTTGGAAACGAGTGGAAACGCACCTTTGAACAATATACCAAAGATAATTCAGATAAACTACCAGCTGAAAAATTACTTGAAGGAATAGACAGCATTGGTAAACTTTACTTTGTAGATAAAAATGTAATTTTAATAGAACGATATCCAACATGTGCTAGCGCAGTATCAACATTGAACTACATTAAAGACAAAATTTCAAAAGAAAAATTACAATTGCTACTTCAGACTATTCCAGAAGAATTCAAAGCAGATAGCAACTATGTATCGATTGAAACGTTTTTAAAAAACTAAGGCATAACCTATAAAAAGAGGAATCAAATAGAAATTAGCACAATCGCTTCAAGACGTAAAATTTCAAGAAATATGATTGATCAATTTCTAATCCTATATCACAAAAGGGTTAGGTTTTACAAGAAAAACCTAACCCAAGCTTTATTTTTGAACTTACACACTTTAAGAGACAGTGCCACTAATTCTCAATACTCAGAAGAATTCACTCCTCTCTCCTCTCTCCATCAAGTTACAAACGTTCTAATTTTACGTAATAATAAAAAATCTGTCCTCGGTCATTATCTTCTCCTTGAGTTTCAAAAACAGTATCATTTACATCGTTTACTTCTAGTTCGTAAGGTTCTCCGCCATCAAAAGAGAGGTATATCACTCCTTCGTTATATCTCATCTCGATTTGGTAGTCTGCAGAGGGGTTTTGTACCTGATCTATAACCCAGATGCCGCTTTCATCCATTTCCATATTGTATATTTTTGGAGGATTATTATTAATGCGTATGGTTAACTTCCAATTTCCAACAAGGTCAAACGTTCCCTCTTTGTTTAGCTTTATTTCTATCGGCATATTTCCCGTAGTATTGCTAAACTCGTTTTGATACGTGTAATTTAAAGTAGTTTTCAGACTGTTTCCCGTTGCGGTATCCGGATTTTTAACAGTCATTTTCATGCGTATTGCTCCGTTTTCAAATGCTAGGTCAGACAGTTGTACATTGGCATCAGATACAGTAAACTGTAGGTTTTTGTAGTCTTCGGTGGTTAAAGCAGTGCTTTGTATTTCGGCAGAATCAGGTATTTCGTGAACGGGTATTTTCGAAATATTAGCAAAGAATACATGGTCGTTTACAAATTGAATAAGGTTGTTTATTTTTTCGGTTGCCTTTGTCAAACGTCCGTAAGCGTCAAAAAAGATTCCCGTTCCTTCAGCGGTATTCGACTGATCAGAAGCAGTTACACTTCTGTTTCCGGTGTACAAATGTACATTTTGAGCTTTGTTATGTGTAAAGCTAATTCCCTGTGTTTCAAACGTAGTTTTGGTTATTTGATTGCCTTGAATTTGATTGACTACACGATCTACAATATTGATTTCATTCACGAGTTCAGTGGCATATTTCCAAGCTAATACACCGGCGGTTACCCCAGCAACAGTTACTAGAGATTTCTCTATCCCAGTGCCTGGCAGCGCTAAAATGTACCCACTTCCGGCAAAAATTATTACAGAAGCCAAAAGTTTTTTTGTTTTAACCAATGTAGAAGCGACACCCAATGTAGTAAAACCCTGAGGTTGATTGACATTTAAAATCTCGTTAAACCAGCTTTCGTTTACTTGATAAAACAACGCCATTTGGTTTTTGTCGTCGTTAGAAAGGGATTTGTAATACTCCTCAAATGCCGTTAGGGTATTGGCTAAATAAGCGGAATATTCCTCATCGGTTATTGCGCTTTTGATAAGGCTAAGATCTTCAAACAAAGGTTTTAAAACCACATCTTCACTGCCATTTAGCAAGCTTTCTTTTACCTCAAATTTGGTATTGACATCCAGATTTGGAATATGTAACGTCGTTGTTCCTAGGGCAGTTGTTCCCGGAACGTAAAACACTAAGGTATTGTCTTCTGCACGAACCAGCTTAAGCGGAACTCCACCCAAATCGGCATCGTATTCTTCCTGCAAAAGCGGTTGTGAAAATTGCGCTTCTACAATTTGAAGCTGAAAAGCTTCTTTGGGCATTGTAATTTCCTGTTTAGGATCGGAATCAGGGTTGTCGTTGTCATTTTTGGAACATCCGCTCCAAAAAATTGCACTACCTAGGATAAAGGCAGCGTAAATAAGATGTAGTTTTTTCATAATATGGTGATTTATTTTGAGGGTTGCTCTTTGTGAGGGTTGCTCTTTGTAGAGAATCTATAACTTCACGATTTCACAACTTCACGATTTCACAACTTCACGATTTCACCCCCGTTGAGGTTTGTGTAATTCTTTCCATTAAAGAACAAGTTGGCTATTCAGAAGATCGCAGCCGTTAACAGTTAACAGTTAACAGTTAACAGTTAACAGTTAACAGTTAACCGATACCCGTTAATCTGTACTAAAATAAAATACCCTTTTGAGGGTATTTTATTAAAGCGCCATTTTAAAATTTGTATTCAACTGCCATAAACACACCATTTAGCTTGATATCCCCAAATCCCATAGAATATTTAGCACTTACTCCAATATTCTCTGTGATAGTATAGGCTGCCCCAAAGTCAAGATTTACTTTAAACTTTTCGTCTTCCCAGTCTAAATTGTAATTTAAACTTGGTCCGGCTAACAAATTAAACTTTTCAGCTACCTTGTATTTAGCTAAAACGGGTACGCTCAGCATACTGGCATCTTTTATAGCTACGTAAAGCACTTCGGGCTGTACAGACCATTTCTCAGAAAATCCGATTTCGGCAAAACCACCTACAAAAAAACCGGTTTCAGATTCAGAAGCTTCGACTGTTTCGCCAAAAAAGCCTCCATTCATTTTAACTTTTACAGTTGCAAAATCAATTCCGGCTTTTGCTCCCCATTTAATCTCCTGAGCTTTTGCTCCTAAAACACAAGCAAAAAGAGCGGCACCTACTAAAACTACTTTTTTCATAATTTAAAATTTACAAATTCTTATTTAATTCGTTTAAACATTCTTGTTCCTTGATAAAGCTGATTCCCATCTGTGCTTAATTCCAGTGTTACATTTCCTTCGTTTACCCATCTTCCATTTTCGTAATCATCATCGGTAAATCTCCACTGATACGCATCTGCACTCCATGTTTTTTCTCCTGTTTTTGTAATTCTATCATAAAAGGTATCCCCTACTAATTTTTTGGGAAAATAAACAGGCGCATGATCCAAATTATAGATAATCGCTTTGCTTGCTTCTATCTTTAGTTGATATTTTGAATTGCTGTGTTCCCAAATTCCCTCAATGGATTTTTTAGGATTGGGGTTAGGATTAGGGTTATCTGATTTTGACGTTCTTTCTAAAGTAATGTAGCAAGTTGAGCTGTTACCATTCACATAATTATAATGAACTTTGGTTTTAAACGTATTGGCTTCTGGATTATCAGCATCAAAATATAAAATGGTAAACTTGGACCTCAGATCGATATCCATGGTATCCTCTCCGTTGTACTCCCATTTCCAATCCGCATTCATTTTTAGTGCTTTATTACTATGCGATACTGTCGTTTTGGTAAATGGACCATAAGCATCAGTAGAAATACCCTCTTCATTTGTGCTAAAAGTATAGACTCTCGTCTTGTTTTCGTATTCTAACGTTAATTTCCAATCTCCTTTCGGATTGAAAAACCCGATTTTATCAGGATCGTCGTCTTTATTATCATCACTGCTGCTACAAGCTGTTATTGTTAATCCCAAAAAAAGAATTAATCCCATGCTCTTTACTAGTTTACGTATTTTCATTTTCTTATCATTTTAATTGTACCTACACTATTCGGTTTTTGGCTTCGCCTTTTGCATTAGTTATGCTTCTATTTTACTTGCCTGCTTTGTATTGTTCCCATAAAACTGAAGTGAATCCGTCTTTAGAAACTATATGAGCATATATAAATCCAGAGCTATTCAGTTCTGTGAATTTATATTCTAATTCTTCATCATGGGTAGAAAAGCTAAGTGTAACTTTGGATTTCGAACTATCTGTCCATCTCCAATCAGCATATTCTATGGGTGTATCTCCGGGTAGGTATTTAAAATATATTTTCCCATTGGGATAAAATGCCCAAAACAAATAATCGGCTTGATGTTCCGTTTTTTCCGTTCCGTATACCGCTCCAATTTTTACCTTAGACCACCATTTTTGCGCACCTGCATTGAATGCCGTTGTAGCCATTGCTTTTGTAGTTGCATTTTCGTCATAGCCCGTTAAGGTCATAAAGCGTTGTGCTGTTGGTACAATTTCTCCTTTAGGCACGTTTTCTAAAAATTTAACGTCCTCGCTCCCCCATTGTCATCACTGCTGCTGCATGCAACGATTGTTAATCCTAAAAGAAGAATTAGCCCCACTGTTTTTGAAAATTTCAGTATTTGATTCATAATAAATTCCATTTTAATTTGACTTCCTCTATGTTCTTCTTTCTATTGCTTCGTTCCAATACCGAATATTAATTGCTTCCTAGGCGTACCCAGGCCAATAAACTACAATTTCCTTCCGTTAGATACGTTGCGTAAACCACAAGATTGGGATTGAGCGCAGTAAATTCATACACCATGCTGTCCTCTCCCTCGGCACTCACTATAATTTTTGATTTTGAGCTATCCGTCCATCTCCAATTGCTATCACCTTCAGGAGTTCCGTTTGCTCCATATTTGTAATAAAGTATTCCATCTGGCGAAAAGGCAAAATAATCACCTGATTCACCCGCATCATCAACCTCATCTATTCCGTCGCAATGGTATATTATTTTTCCATCCGTGTACTTCCACCACTTTTGAGTGTTCGTATTCAGTGTCGCTACAGCGGTTCCCCTTCCGGTGTTTTCTTCGTATCCAGTTAAGGTAACAAAGCGTTTTGCTGTTGGTACAATTTCTCCTTTAGGCACATTTTTAAAATGTTCCGCATTTTCACCACTGCCCTTGTTATCATCACTGCTACAAGCCGTAATTAGTAGTCCTAAAAAAAGAACTAACCCCATGTTTTTTAAAATTTTAACTGTTTTCATACTACGCTAAATTTAACTTTGCCTACTCTGTCCGGTTTTCGGCTTCGCCGTTTGTTTTAGTTTTAATTGATTCCATAGATCCCATCTACCATACCTAATTCGAAATTGGATGTGTATTACAAGCTGCAGTATCGCAAGGAGAGGGTGATGTGAGATTGGAAGAAAAAGCCTCTGTTTTACTTTAAAACCTGCTGATGTCTTCTTGTGTAATACAAGCCTTGTGCTATCATCACTACTGCTACAAGCCGTAATTATCCATCCTAAAAAACGGATTAATCCCTATTTTTTTTTTAAAGGCTTAACTATTGTCATTCCTGATGAATAGCATATACCTGATGAGATTTTCTACTTGGTTGTTTCTCTTATGTTTAGCTGTGCTAAGACGCCTCCTTAAAATCGATAGGCTACACTCAATCCAGTACGCAAACCTGCCCAAGGCATTTTTCCTTTGAGCCTAATCCCCTTGTCATTGATTTCATAATCAATCTTGTCAAAGCTGTCTTTCAAATCTTCTGCAAACCCCTGTAGCTCTGCCTGCTCTTCTGCCGATAAGTTTTTATTGGCCTTGATATCGATATTTGCCGAGCCATAATTTCCACCTATAATCTGCCAGTCCAGATAAATATTTTTGCCCAAATGCCATTGAACGCCAAAGTAAATTCCACCCGAAAAAGCCTTGATATTACCAGTCAACGGAAGATTCGGATCCTCCCCTAACAGTATCAATTCCTCAAACTGGTACTCATACTTTATTTTAGTGGTTTCAATCTTGGCAAAAGCGGCGATATAAAATCCTTGAAAAGCTCCTTTTTTGCCCAAATACAATTTGATTTCCGGCGCAAAGGAAAAGTTTGAATACTTTAGTTTCTCAATTTCAAAAGTAGCATCACCTTCACTGTCGTCACGCTCAAACACTTTTTGCAGGGTGCTTTTAAACGGCGCTCCACTTTGCGGACGATAATTTACGGTTGCGCCAGCAACCAATCTGCCTTTTACTTTGCGTTCATAGGTTAGAGAACCTGTTCCCCATGCCAATGGAACGGGGTTGAATTTTATCAGATTTCCCTTTACGGGATGAGCCATGCTATCGGTTTCAGTTTTTGTTTGTGGAATATCCTGTGCATGTAAAACAGAACCACAAAACAGTGCTAATAAGACGTAATACGGTTTCATGAGATAGTGAGTTTAAAGTTTAATTTTAGATTTATACGAAGTAATTTTATCATCCTTAGCCGTATAGGTAGTTGTGTTTCCCGTACAACTAATGATGGTTGATACAATAACCGACTAGCTTGAGTCTATAATCATACCCTACGTTCCATTTTTATGTGGCACTAACAGAGTCCCCATGCGTTTGTGTTTTTAGACTTTGAGTACATAACAAGAAAACCACCCCGAAAACACCTCCTATTTTTATTGTTCCTGTGTACACTCCTTTATTTGTTAAAACTATCACAACAAAGGTATTTTTTATATTTTTGTTATAAAATAGCTACACCTAGCCATACGGCTGATTATAATTCGCTTAGCCCCTACGAGCGCTATGGGTAATAACCTAGACCAATTGCCATTAATACAATTCACCCAGAGAACTCACCCTCTTTCTACTACGATGAACAAAGTGCCGTTTATTTTTTTGATGGTTGATGATTGTTTGGTGTTTGGTGTAGAAATTCTCAATCGTTAGAAGTCCCCACCGATAAGTTAGATTTGCTTTCGCTTTTTTGCGCAATTCTTTCGGTTAAAGAACAATTTGGCTATTCAGAAAATCTACCAATCAATGATAACTGTTCACCCACAACCAAACAAAAAAAAGGATGCTCATTTGAACATCCTTTTTCTCATTTATTGTATTATTTAGCACTCAATGCTTTTAAATTTTCATTTTTAATTTTAAGCATATTTTGATAATGTACAGTCCATATTCCATCACTATAATCTCCTATTCTTCCTTTTGGATTATTGCGAATATTGTGGTAAAGTTTAAAATCTCGCTCTAAATCTAAATTAGCGCGATTAATTTGATTTAAAGTAGTTGCAATTGCTTTATTACGATCTTTAGTTGAAGCCTTAGTCGAGAAAGAATTAGACTTTACATCATAAATATCTGTTGGCAAATTTTGTTTAATTCGATCAATCAACTCTTCTTTATCTATCTGTGCATGATATCCCGACGCTTCTTTCTTCTTCGCTATATGTAATTCTTCTCTAAACTGCAAAGCTAAATCTGCAGCAGAACCAACTACTAGGACAGGTATTTTGGGTACATAAGCTAAAAAGCTCAATCCCTCCAAAACTTTTTCTCCTACATTCGTATCCGCTTTTAATTTTTCATCCTGAGCCAGTTCTTCTATTTTTTGTCTAACTCCTTCACTTAATTCGATTCGATCTAATGCATCATATCGCTTTAACTTTGCACCTGGATTAAGTTTTTTATACTGCTGTGTCAATTCATGTAATTCGTTCAAAAACTCAAAATAATCCACATTAACAACAATTTCACTCTCAACTAAATCCTTTAAAACTTGTTGTTGTAATTTTTCTACATTAGACTTGAACTCTTCATCCGAGATTGATGTTTTTTTAACTTTGGATAAATCTACCAATAAACTATTGTACATTGTCAATTGGTTGTCAATTTGCTTCGCTAAAACAACACGCATTTTTGAATCATATTTTTTGATTAATAAATCAAAATTATTTTCATAATTATCAAGCGAATAACTCTCGTCTACCTGAACTTCTGAAGATTGATGATTTAAAATCTCATTTATAATCCTTTCATTTTCTGCGGAATTCTCTTTTTTACATCCTATCAAAGAAAAAAAAGCTAAGGCAATTATTATTTTTCTCATATTAAAATTTTCTTTCTTTTCCTAAATCTAATACAGTAATTATCTCTGTTTCGTCTAAATTTTCACTTGTATAAACGAAATATTGTATTTTGTTTTCTACATAAAATTTAGTTTTAACTTTACCTAAACTTTCAACATTAGCTATGAGATTATTCTCATAAAAAACCTTTTCCATTTGATCACTACTAAAAAAACCTCCTCGATTAATTCGCAGAATATCAGTAAGCTCAACATCCTGCCCCACTTGTTTAAAAACTAATATATAATATGCTTCTTTGGTAATCAATAAATATTGTAAATGGACTAAAGCCTCTCTTTTTGCAATGTTTTTGTCTTCGATAATCTTTCTTTCAAAAATCGTATATAACTCCCCTTTCTCTACATTCAATAATCGGGTTCCAATCTCCTGAAACCAAATATTGATATTCGAATAATATGGATCGAGTTTAATTAATGATTCATAATACGTTTTTAACTCCCTATTTTCGTTTACATCAATTGATTCGCTTGACGTCGCCTCCGCGTCCTTATCTCCACAAGAAATAAAAAAAACGAACATACTGATCAGTACGAAATGAATTCTTTTCATTGTTCTATATCTATTAATTAATCTATCGAAGACCTCCCCAAATAAGATTACCCCCTGTATGACTCACTGCATTATGTACCTGCTGCGACACCAATTCTAACTTACCTACGTCTTCATGATGATGCCAAGTGAAACCAAATATTTTATCTCCATGCGGACTTTTAAGATCTTCTATTTGTTTAGCTAACAGCTCCTTATCTTTGAGTTCCTTTGTAACTCCATCCGCAGTATAGCTATAACTTTTCCCTTTATTAAGTTGAATCAACTTTGTTTCTATTACTTTGGGATCTCTTTTATACTGTTCTTTCAGTTGGTATGTTGCATAGGCAAACTGATTCTTATTGGATTGTTGATAGTACTTAGAAGGAAGATCAATTTTAGCAAGTGTATGATTAAAGAAATTAGGAAAGAGCCCTTCTACCTTAAATTTCTCCAAATCAATAATTCGTTTAGAGAAAGGAACTTCCCATGATTTGAATTTTTCATTTACTTCAGCTAATCGCTTGTCGAAAACATCTCGAGTTCGATGCTCCAAATCCCCAACTCGAAGCGTCGGTATTTGTTTCGGATTTTTGGCAATTTGCTTTTCATAAGCTTTTAAGCTAGGAACTCTAACTCTCAAATTTTGGGAAGCATATAATGCGTTATACGCTTTTATTCCCTCAGGACTTGTTACTATATATTTTTCAAATGCCTTGCCTTTCAATCGATCTAAATCTGTGGTTAATTCTGTTAATTGACCTGGAGATAAATAAGTTAACGCTTGCTTTGCTGGCTTCGAAAAAGAATATTTTTTAGTCAAGTCCGTAGACTGACCGCTTAAATTTTCAATTACCTTCTTCCCACCTTTGGAAGAAGAAACTTTTTCAACTACTTTTCCTCCTTTTTTACAACTATACACCGTACAAGCTCCTACTAGTAATACAAGAAAAATAAATATCCTTTTCATCTACTATTATATTTGCAAGCAAAAAACTGCTTTAATCCACAGTTTTTCAAGTATAATTTAGTGAACGCCCCTTTTTTTTTAGTTAATCTTCGAATTATAGTTTGTAATCAATTAGGACTGTAGTACACTACTCATTCAAATTTCATAAAACTTATGAGGTGAACAGTACTCACACTTGTTATACTTCTACGTTTTTTTGTGTAACTCTTTCCATTAAAGAACAATTTGGCTATTCAGAAAATCTCATCCTCTCATCCTCTCACCCTCTCACTCTCTCACTCTTTTAAAAACCAAAAATGATTGATATTTCATACACTTAAGCTATATTTGTATGAAATATCAATCATTTCACATGAAGAGTACAATCGTCTTACCAAAATTTAAAACGTTACTAGAGCAAATGGGTGAAAACATAAAGCTTGCTCGTAAACGTAGAAAGTTAACTGCAGTTCAAGTAGCTGAACGTGCGGGTATTGCTCGTTCTACCTTGTATTTAATAGAAAAAGGCGAAGCTAGCGTGGCTATGGGGGCTTATTTCAATGTACTGCGTGTGTTAGGCTTACAAGATGATTTTTTAAAGCTTGCATCAGATGATGTGTTTGGTAGAAAATTACAAGATTTAGATTTATTATAAAATGGCCACACAAAAAACAGCTATATATGTTTACGCAGATTGGGTAGGATTACTTCATCCTATCTTATTAGGGGTATTAGTTGCCCATCAAGCTAAAGGTCGCAAAGCTTTTAGTTTTGAATACGATACAATATGGTTAAAAACGAATAGCCATCGTCTTATAGATCCCGTTATTCAAATCTTTCGATTAGCGAACAAATGTCTACTCAGAAAATCTCAACAACAATCAACCAACAACAAACAAAAAACAAAAAAGCAAAAGATGAGCTTATCCGTTATAATATTCATGTTGTAGGATATTTTACCAGATAATTTTCTAACTTTACCATTCAGTCTTTTTAAATCATTGGCTTTATCTTTGAGCCTTTTAATTCAGCGATTAAGTATGGAACATGCAGTACACCAAGGAAGAAATGTAAAGCGTTTTAGAGAAATGCTTGGAATCAAGCAAGAAGTTCTTGCCTTTGATTTAGGAGAAGATTGGAATCAAAAGAAGATCTCTTTACTGGAACAGAAAGAAGTAATTGATCATTCCCTCTTACAACAGATTTCAAAAGTGCTGAAAATACCCGTTGAAGCAATTGAGAATTTTGATGAGCAACAAGCGATTAATATTATTAACAACACAGTTACTAATAATGATAATGCAGTAATGCACGCTCTATATATTAATAATGCTACAATTAACCCAGTAGATAAAATTGTTCAGCTTCACGAAGAAAAGATTGCGTTGTATGAGCGTATGCTGAAAGAAAAAGACGACATGATGAACCGCTTGGAAAAGCTGATTCAAAATAAATAGTATTCAAAATAAATAGTATTCAAAGTGAAAATGTAAAAGCTTAATCAACCGATTAAGCTTTTTTTGTTGGGTATCTTCTGTGTCGAGGACATGCTAGGGGTCAAATGGTTAACAGTGAACGGTTAACTGTTAACGGTTTGGATTTTCTGAGTAGACATTTGTTCGCTAATCGAAAGATTTGAATAACGGGCGTTGAGTAACGGATGCGACCTATCTCACCGAGTTTATATTTTGTTTTGGAGTTCGATGAATCTCCGATTTCTCCTTCGTCGAGGAGACATGCCGTGCGTGGGTACTGTGTGTGGAATCAATTTGTACTTGTTCCCGTCAATCACTACCGTCATGTCAATATCTGTCGTTGGAAGAATTTAGTCTGCAGCAGGGTCATCGGTATATAAACTAATCACAGCACCACCAACGAATACCACTTTTTCATTTAACTCTTTCAAGCCTTTAGCCACTTGTGCTACTAAAGCTAGGTAATAACTTTATTATGCATTCAATATTCTTTTTTCTAATTCTTTTTTTGCAATTTCTTTTTCTCTAATTCTCCCTACCCGTATGGCGTCTACCAATGTTAGTAGTTCATATAATTTTTTATCGCTTAATGTTGCCTCTACTACAGTAGGGTATAATGGTTCGATTGCTTGTCCTCTTTCTAGACCTTTGGCATAAGGCCAAACGTATTTTTCAGTAGAAGAAATTATTTTGTTCAAGGGTTCAGCAGCGTGTGCGGTCAAAACGCCTCTCACAATAGCACCTGGCTGTTGTGGAAAAGCATAAGCCACACCATGTAATAAAAACGCTGTAAAAGCTATTTTGTTTACTTTTTTCCTTGCTTGATCTATTAAACCAGCATACTTTGAACGGTTAAGCGATTGACTAACCTCTGACTGGCTTAGTCCTAACTCTTGTGCTATGGTATGATGATACCAAGTTTGTGTTCCTAAAGTAATGATTTTTAAGAGTATTAGGATGTCTTGTGGTTTTAAATTACGTTTTGATTGTTGCATATATTTCATATTGCGATATGCAATATAGAGTGTCTTTGTCTGCTTAAACACAGTGATTTTTAGTAGTAGGAAGCGAACTATTTGGTCTTCTTCTGCCAAATAATTTCTTTGGAAGTTGCTTTTTTTATTGTGAGGTTTGTGCTGGGTGTTCAAAATGGTTAACAGTGAACGGTTAACTGTTAACGGTTTGGGTTTTCTGAGTAGACATTTGTTCGCTAATCGAAAGAATTGAGGGTTGATTGTTGTTTGTTGACGGTTGTTCTACAACAAACAAAAAAGCAAAAGATGAGCTTATCCGTTATAATATTCATGTTGTAGGATATTTTACCAGATAATTTTCTAACTTTACCATTCAGTCTTTTTAAATCATTGGCTTTATCTTTGAGCCTTTTAATTCAGCGATTAAGTATGGAACATGCAGTACACCAAGGAAGAAATGTAAAGCGTTTTAGAGAAATGCTTGGAATCAAGCAAGAAGTTCTTGCCTTTGATTTAGGAGAAGATTGGAATCAAAAGAAGATCTCTTTACTGGAACAGAAAGAAGTAATTAATCATTCCCTCTTACAACAGATTTCAAAAGTGTTGAAAATACCCGTTGAAGCAATTGAGAATTTTGATGAACAACAAGCGATTAATATTATATCTAGTACATTTCATGACACACAAGGATTGGTAAATTATAGTCCAGTATTTAATAATAATCCTATTGATAAAATTGTTCAGCTTCACGAAGAAAAGATTGCGTTGTATGAGCGTATGCTGAAAGAAAAAGACGACATGATGAACCGCTTGGAAAAGCTGATTCAAAATAAATAGTATTCAAAGTGAAAATATAAAAGCTTAATCGGTTGATTAAGCTTTTTTTGTTGGGTATCTTCTGTGTCGAGGCGTCATGCTGGGGGGCAAGTGGTTAACAGTGAACGGTGAACGGTTAACGGTTAACAGTGAACGGTTAACAGTGAACAGTGAACAGTGAACGGTTAACAGTGAACGGTTAACGGTTTAGTTCTTGCTGCGGTAAGTATGTTTGTCTTTTATAGACAATTTTTTAAGGCTCGTCAATCACTCCCGTCATGTCATTTCGACGAAGGATACATCGTAGCGCAGCGAAAATCGAAACGTAGTGAAGATTCATCGAACACCAAAACCAATATAAACCCTGTGAGATATATTCATCGAATACAAAAATAAAATATAAACCTAATGAGATAAATCGCATCCGTCAATCAACGCTCGTCAATCATTCCTGTCATGTCATTTCGACGAAGGATACATCGTAGCGCAGCGAAAATCGAAACGTAGTGAAGATTCATCGAACACCAAAACCAATATAAACCCTGTGAGATATATTCATCGAGTACAAAAATAAAATATAAACCTAATGAGATAAATCGCATCCGTCAATCACTTCAAAAAAGGAAAGAAGAAATCGTAGCGTAACGAAAATCGAAACGTAGTGAAGATTCATCGAACACCAAAACCAATATAAACCCTGTGAGATATATTCATCAAATACCAAAATAAAATTTAAACCTAATGAGATAAAGAAGAAAAGAGTAAATTTTCTAAAGATTGAGAATCTCTACAACGAACAACGAACAACAAACAACAAACGACAAACGACAAACAACAATCAACCCTTTTAATCTACTAGTAGCACAACACTTGTACTACATTCGGTATCTTCCCTATTAGTAAAAAACAGCCAGACTGCAAACCCATTTATTTCAAAAATCATTGGCAACAATACGCTTGCTGTTAAGGCGTCTCTCGTAGCCACTTTTTCGTGTATCATAAGATTTCCATTTTGCAGATTGTACCCCACCACAGTAAGTAAATCATCCCCATTTCCGAAATTAGCACCTTCAATAAGCGTCCAATTTAACGTAACTGAGCAGTCTTCAGTATGAACATCAATCACGTTAACCAGAGGAAGAGTGCCTTTGCTCAAAACCACCTTTTCCATATCAATACTAAAATTTTCATCTTGTTCCACCATTGCCTCTCTGATATGGTACGATAAAGCTTGATTTACGCGTGACTTCACGCCTTGATCATTTCCAAAATAACGCGTAAATATTGGATTAAAAGGACGAAGAAAACTCGAAATCAGCTTAAACTTTTCGCGGTATTTCAACTGAGAAGCGGATGGTTCTTTTGAAGATTTGCGAGGAGCAGCTCTTATATAGTTCCTTCCTCCTATGTTTACCCCTACTATATTCCCTACTTTTCCACTGAACGTCCCGAAAATTCCATTTTCTAATTTTGCCATGCCTTTTTATTTTTAAACAATTTTTTTATTCACTTTAAATGATGGGTTAGAGCGATTAGAAGGGTTAGAATGTTTAAGCGGAAACCCTTCTAACCAACTAACCCTTCTAACCAATTAACTCATCAGCCGTTAACTGTTCACCGTTAACCGTTAACCATCTAATATTCTCCCAGAAAGACACTTGAACTACATTCAACTCCTGCTTCATCTAACATAAACCCCAGAGTGCATACCCAGTATCTTCGAAACTACCTGGTAATTGAAATTTAAATTCCATTGCATCTCGTTTGGCTACATTTTCAAAAACAAACAGAGATTTGGTTGATTTTTGATAGAGAATAAGCGTCAGTGCGTCTGTTGCCCCTATTCTATTAAACAACGGGTTTGCACTCCAAGTGATGGTAAATTCTTTGTTTTCTAAGAGTACCTGATCCACAAAAATAGTGAGGAGAATCCCTTTGGTTATGACTACCTTTTCAAGGTCGATCACATACTCCCCCTCCACCTGTTTCACCGCTTCTTTCAGGTGATACGCTAAAGCGACATTTAGTTTAGACTTAGCTTCCGTATCTGGATCAAAAAAGCGCTTGATTACTTTGTTTATCGGACGCAAAAATTTAGAAACCAATCTAAATTTCTGTCGATGATTCAACTGAGCCAGTGTTGGTTGTCTTCCTCCTTTTTTGGGTGCATTGCGAACAATATACTGTCCGTTCATCTTTGCTCCTACAAGTGTTCCGAGTTTTCCTCTAAAACCACCTGTTAATCCATTATCCATTTTTCCCATGATTGTACCGTTTACTTGATTACTACTAATTTTTGAGATTATGCGTCGTAGCTACCTTCACTAATGTTCTCATTGCAATACTAAAAAAACAAAAAAACACGTACAATACCCCCTTCCGTATTTGTCCACTTTTGTCCTAAAAAAGGTGAAAACTTCCACTTTTGTTCTAAAATGGGCATAAACTTCCACTTTTGACCTAAAATAGGCATAAACCTCCACTTTTGTCCTAAAATGGGCATAAACCTCCTCTTTTGTCCTAAAATGGGCACAAACTTCCACTTTTGTCCAGCACAAAAAACCACAAAACGCTATTAATCAACACACTAACAACAACAAGTTTATAGTTCCTTTTAGGTTTGTTTTGGGTATGCTTGTGTTTGCTTGGTTTGAGGGCCTTTTACCAAACAAACCCAAAAGAAAGACAAAACAAACCCATAAAGAAGATCTAATGGTACATACAAAAAGTGCTCAGCAACCACTAGGAATATCAAAGGGTTTAGACAAAATAAAAGAGCCTTAAACTTTCATTTAAGGCTCTTTTAGGCATTTTTTTCTCCGTTATGCTTTCATTTTACTTATTTAGCATCTCCAATACCTCTTGTTCATCCAGCCCCATAAAAGCACAAAACTCTCGATATGAAACAAAGGTTCCAGGTGGTTTATCGTAAAAAATCCGCACGGCAATCAAAAGTCTCAAGGCCGTTTTATAGCTTTTACCCGTTATCTCTACAACATCAACGGCATAAATAATCATTCTTGCTTTTTTTGGTTTTCGCTGTTCCATTCCTTGCTAATATCTCGAAGTTAATACGCGGTTGAAGGTAAGAAAACGACAGACCTATTTTCTAGTTGTTCACTAGTTGTTTGCATAGTAAACCAGAAGAGGACATTTACTCCTTTTTTATCCCAAATTAGGACAAATTAGGACAAATTAGGACAAACGATTCCCCTACCTATTTTCTGTTTTTTACAATTCATTCACCTTTGAAGTCAATAATCAATAAACATGAATCGATGAATAAATTAACATTACACCGGGTTTACCTTTCTGATGCCACCCATGGGCTACTGCAGTTTAATGATAAAAACATCTGCTTTACGCTAGAATTACCCTGGTTACAAAACAAGGCGTATATCTCTTGTATACCTGAGGGAACTTATCCTGTACAACCGCGTTATACGGAACATTTTAAGCATCACATGGCAATTAAAAAGGTGCCCAATCGCCACGGCATTCTCTTTCATTCTGCCAACAATGTACAACTAGAATTACAAGGATGCATTGCCCCCGTTAGTCGAATTATAAGCTCCACTTGGGGACATCGTTCTAAGGTAGCTCTGCAACGGTTATTAGAACACGCAGGAGCAATACCCACCGATCAACTGCTACAATTAACTATTAAAGAAGCGTCTGAAGACGAAATTATTAATCTAATAAAAAGAGGGAAATTATGAAACAAATCATTCGACGTGCCAAAGCACCAACACCAAAGTTCTTCAAAACGCTAAGAACCATTGGCTTAAGTTTAGTCGCTATTAGCGGAGGAATTCTCGCGGCTCCAGTGGCCCTACCCGTTATTGCTACCACCATTGCAACTTATATGGCAGTTGCAGGAGGTATCCTATCAGCGGTAAGCCAAATTACTGAAGAAGAAGAATAGCAAGCTGAATTATTCAAAACAACTAGGGAGGTTTAGAACCTCCTTAGTTTTAAACAGGTTTTTCTGAAAACAAATGCATTGCCTTACACTTCTATATCCATGTATTTGGTTTGAATAATGTCGGCTAATTGAGAAATAATAGTGTGATCTATATTTTTTCGCTTCTGAAAAGCACTTAAGGTTTGATGGAAGTTCTTGCTAATTGAGGTATCAAATAGTTTTTCAAAAGCATCTGTCCATTCAATTAACAATACTTTTTCTTGATCATTTTTATTAAACTCATACAAGGCGTACACCAACAAGCTTAAGTCTACCTTAGATTTAGTCCACCGCAAAGGCTGGTGATTGGTTAAAACTGAAGAAATAGACATTGCGTATTCTAATTGTTCTAAAATAAGTTGCAGCCCTTTAAAATAAGCAGAAAATAAAAAGTCATGGTCGGGATCAAAAAAGGTAAATGCATACTGTAGATCATTGGTTTGGAAATAATGTTTGATTGCTTGCCAATCTAGCACCTCACTTTCAGTGCAGTACGCGCTATACTGTTGGTAATATTGCTTTTTAAAACTACAGTAGTACTGCCATTTCTGATTGAGATAAAGTGTTTTTAGCGACTGATCTAGTGGCATCGTGCTACACAAAAGGCCTATTTCATTGATAAAAAAATAACGGGCTATGCTATCCATGAGGTCTTTGCTGTAGAAGACAATTTCTTTTTTGCGAGATCGAAATTGATTCTTACTCGTAATTTCTTGCATTTCTACTAGCAAATTTTTCAGTTGCACTGCGCTAATGATCAAACTTCTCTCATTCATGACAAAATGGGGAGCATATTGATTCATAATCCTTTCTTTTTTCCTTAAAGCTTCATTTAAATTTTTCATTAATCAATTTATGGATTTACATCTTATTTATCACAATGATAAAACGGCTAAAAATATGAAATAATCAACAAACACTTAATTAATAAATATAATTAACAAACAATAAACAAAAAATAAGAATATACCAAACATTAACTAAAACTAACATAACAAAAACACATCCTAATTTTGACATTATTATTAACATAAACCCTTGTAGCCCATGGCAAATTACATTAGGCACTTAAATGCTTTATCAGAATTTTTCAGAACAAATACAGAGGCAACTCCTTCGCATATTGCTCTATATTATTCTCTATTTCAAATCTGGAACAACCTCCACTTTGCTTCTAGCTTTGGTATTAACCGATCCGAGCTAATGAATCGCAGTAAAATTGGTAGCACCACTACATATAGCAAATGCATGCGCGATTTACATCGGTGGGAATTGATCCACTACCAAGCTAGTAATTCAAAATTTGGATTGAGTAACGTTATAATGACTCCTTTAGACGTATGCACCCGAGCAAGTACATCTTGTGAGGAGTAACTATTATTCTACAATGTTTGTAATTAACTTCTTATAATTATGAGGATATAGATCTGTGATATTCTTGTGGTTTATGGATTGAATATTTTCAAGAACATACTTTAACCATTGGTATGGATTAACGTCATGTTTTTACAGTTAGCGAAAAATGTATAGGCCATAGCTGCTCTTTGCGCAGCATCATGAGAACCAGCAAAGAGATAGTTTTTACGTCCAAGGGCTACAGGTCTAATTACATTTTCTACAAGGTTGTTGTCTATCTGTAAGTTTCCATTGTATAAATACGCACTAAGGTTATCCCATCTTGTTTGTGAGTAAGCAAAAGCTTTACCTATTTGACTTTTAGGTAATGTAAGTTTCATCTGAGCGAACATATATTTACCCAGTTCATTGATAATAGGTAAACTCTCTTTTAGACGAAGTTCTTGATTTGGTCAGGAGCTAAGTTTTGTTCTTTTGCTTTTTTCTCTACAGCATATAATTTCTGTATTTCTACGAGTACATGCTGAGCCCTTATTTTATCATTGTCTAATGCTCTCTCAAATTCACGACGAGCGTGTGCCCAACAGCCCAAGATGTGTAACATCTGACTTATTTCCATAGGCTTTTGTACCCGCTATAACCATCAGTTTGCAGGTATCCTTTGAAGTTTTCTAATATGGGTAATGCAGCACTACTAGCACGAGTAGGACTGTAATTAAACATCACGAGTTTGGATATAGGTGCGTGATACACCCAATAATACCAAGATGAGATTTATCTTTCTTTTTCTCATCTAAGACTTTGATGGTGGTTTCATCAACTTGAAGATAACCTTCGTTTTTGATGTCCATCACCAGCTTTTGGTATAGTGGCTTCAAAGCATCCATACTTTGAGCTGCCCAACCATCTATTGTAGAGGAAGCAATATCGATATTCTCTCTTGAAAAGCGTTGCTTTTGTCTATATAGAGGAAGATGGTCTACATATTTGTCAACCAATATAGTTGATAGAAGTCCTTCTGAAGCTATTCCTTTATCTATAATTCGCTCTGGGAGTAATCCAATACTAATTTGGGTATCTTCTTTGTCTTTGGTCGCGTATTTATATCGGATGTAACGCTTGATTTTAAAGTAACCAGGAACATAATCTAACACATCTGTAATTTCTTTACCAATGCAGACCTTATCAGATAGATCCCCTTCTGGGTGAATTTCTATTTCTTCTACAGGTAATGATCAGGAAGTTTCGCTCGTCCTGGATGTTTCTTCTTTTCACGAGTGTAGGTAATCTCTTGTTTGATTACTTCTTCTTGTTCCTCTAAGACTGCTTGTTCAACATCCAAAGGTAACTGAGTTTGATTAGGATCCTCAAAACGTTCTCGGCTTTGACCAAACTTCATGCGTTCAAGTAGCTTTACTCGATATTCCAGTATCGTATTTTTTTTCTTCTAGTTTAGAGGTCTTTTCTTCTAACTCAGTAGCTTTCTTTTCTAACTTAGTATTTATTTCTCTTGCTTGGAAATAGTTTTGACTGCTGTTTTATAAGTGCCAAAAGTTCTTGTTTCGATAAGTTTTCTAAGTCTATTTCCATGAAGTAAATATACGTCAAAAGCCTTGTTTATACAAGAATTTAAGACGGTTTTACTTCATGAAAATCGTCTTTTTTGACTACTTTTTATCACTTGAATTCCCTCTATCATAAGTACTAAATCACTCCAACTTATCTGTGACTTGTTATGAGATGGAAAGGCAAAAGTACCTTGTTCTAATCGCTTGTGATATAACACAAAACCTCCTGTTTCCCAGTGCAGAAGTTTCATCTGATTACCTCGACGATTGATAAAGACGTACACACTGCCATTGTGAGCTACTTGATTAAGCTCGTTTTGAACAATGCCACACAGACTATCAAAACTCTTACGCATATCACAAGCTGATTTATATAAATGGAATTGGTGACTACTACTCAGACTAAACATTAGACAAGGTTCACTAATGAATAGAGTTCATTTAAATCTTTCGTTTCTACACGAAGTTTCACTCCATTAGGATAGATAATATCGTATTCTTTGCTCTCAGTAATATGCTCTTTATTTATAGTGATAAAGTTACTCCGATGAATTTTGAATATTTTCATTCTTATACTTTATTACCCAATAACTAAATGTTGCTAATTTAATTCCTACGCTTTCACAGTATCTTGATTGGGTTAATCCACTTGCTTTGTAATCCTCTACATGAGAGTACATCATTTCTTGTTTGCTCATCTCTTTATTATTTGAGACAAACTTACTATCTTACATTAGGTTATGAAATATGTCGTTGCTCGGGTGGATACGTTTGGCGTATTTTATTTTCTAGTATTTTCATACAGTCAATTTTTTTTTTCGTTTATATTAATGAATTTATTATCAATAAGCTGCTGTATAATGTAATTCATATTTTTATTAGTGATATTCAATAATCCACAATAGTAGTGATTTAAAGTATCAATGTCTATGCTGTGATTTTTTCTTATATGTTTTGTTATCGCTTTACCTAAAAATTTAGGCAAATCAACTAAATTAGAATGGTAACTATTGTTATTTAACCCAATAAAACTTTGATTAAAAATCACAAATTGTTTTTGAGGATCAAGTTTTAAATTAGTAATTACATTTTTAGCATTAGTGTCTGCTCTAAATTTATGAATTTCTTCTAGAATTTCATAAATATGAATAGGCTCGTTGTTTTTTTTAAGGTATTCTGTCACAATATCTTTGATTGTGCCTCCTTTTATGTTATTTCTTTCCGATTCCCATTTTTTTAAGCCATAAGTACTACTTCGTCCAAAATAAATAATTTCAGTTGTTCGTTGCAGACTACCTCTTAAAGCATCATGGCTTTTAGTAATTCCAGGATTGTTTTTTTCAAGAAGATCATATATTTCTATTAATTTGGATGGTTCTCCTATATTTTCTAATACTTCAATAGCATATTCAAATACCTGTTTTACTGTATTTCTTTGAAATATAAGATTATCATTTACATCTAGATACAATCCAAATTCATCGATAAGTATTTTTTCTGCTATCGGTAGAGCTGTATTTATAGTCTCAACATCGAAATCTTTAATGAACGTGATAAATAGCTTTTGAAATTGAAAGTATAAGTTTCTTCAATGCGTTCATTTATTCTTTCGCTTACATCATTAACAAATGAAGTGTAATCAATTATTGAAAGGTATTTGTTTATAAGATAAAAATTGCTCAATTATGTCGACTTCTACTGTTGGAAAATTTAGGGAGTAATAGATCTTCTATATTGCCTAATAAATAGAAATCATCACTTAAATAAACAGCAAGTATATATCCAATAAATTCTTTAGAAAAGTTTGTTCTATTCAATGTGTTAACTCTATTTACTATATTTTCTTTAATTTCAAGTAAATTAGCAGATAGGTCTAAACCATAGTTTTGAAACAAATTATCATTGAAACTCTTGATAAATAACAATTTATTAGACAATTCTTCTATACAAGTTTTCCTTATTTGTCTTACTCGTTCTCTTGTTAAATTGTTTCTTTCTGCAATTTCTTCAAGATTTAATTCTTTTTCACCTTGATATATTTTTAGTGCTTGTTTTAATATAATTGTTTGATTTTCAGTAAATAAAACATTTTTATCTAATAAGAAATTGGTAAGTAGAAATATATATTCTGATTCTAAAATTTCGTTTGGAATTTGTGGCAAGGAGAACGTTCGTTGAATTAGAAAATTGTTCTTTAATATTATTAGCTGTCTCTCATCAGCAGATTCATTAACGTTAGCTATAAAATCTTTTATTATTGAAATATAATTTTCTAATTCAGGAATTGATTTTTTTCCTATATTTTTCAAGAGTGCCAATATTGAAGTGTTTATTAGATAAAATTTTTTCTGAGAAATTTCTAATACTAAAGTTGTTATTTAAAAACAGTGAAATAGCATTTTTAGTTCTTGCAGAAAGACTATTTGTATTAGCATAGATAAAGCTATTAATTACTTCTCTTTGTATCCTTGTTAAATTAAGCTGTATTTTATTTATCGATTCGTTATATGATTCTTTGATCATATTTTGCTCAATAATTAAATGAAATTTATTGCAAATGTCAATTAATTCCTTATTAGACTTATATCCACAGTTTTGAAGTTTCTCAAATGAACCATTAGCTAAATAGTATTCTTTTAAAGTATTAATATTATCAATACCGTTAGCTCTACAAACATTGTATGAGCGAACGCTTATCTCATTATTCTTATGAATTTCATATAGCGTCATTGTCAAATATATTTAACTAAAATTGTAGCAAACATATTAAAACTTTCTCTAACTATATTACGGAAATCCGTAAACCCCACATTATTTTGAGTCTATCTGCTATTCAAACAAAAACTCACGACTTCGGAGTAGTTTTCTAGCCCTCTGCAAGAGCAAGTAGTTTTGAAAGCTCGAACCTTATTTGGAGTGCCTCAAAACATAACTTGCTGTTACTTTTCGGTAACTTTTTCAACATATTTACAATATGTTTTTTATAATATAAATACTGTTTATACACCTATAAGTAAACGCCAAATTAACTCTTTAAAGACCTGTTTTTAAATAGTGAGTCCATATCTCTGGTTATTTGTCTAAGCAATATTTTTGTTGGACAAACGCAATATCGTAGCTATAACTTTACATAGCTCCCAACGATCAAACACACAAATTGACTGTTAATAAAACCTTTATACAGTTTGATGTCTTAAACATTGGAATTGCAACTCAAAAGGTAGCATAACATTTAACTAATAACATAAATAAACAGATATAAAATGAGTAATTATGAAAGAAGAATTTAAAAAGAAACGTGCTATTGACGAAGAAGCTATGATGGCACTAATGGTTGATGGACTAAGACCTAATGGATTTACAGAGGCTGAACTCAATGCTCCTGGTATAAGAGATGAAGAGGAAGATACTGTGGATGAACCAAAAGAAAAAAAGACGTGTAAAAAAAGAACAGAACTCTACTAAAGAATGCGATTCAACAAATTATGAAGAAGTCTTTTTTAAAGATGTCAAAAGCACAGCACGTCATGGGAAATCGGTGTATATAGATACTGGGCATCATAAGGTACTTTCTCGTATTGTTCAGGTCATCGCAGAAGATAAACTTACTATCTATGCTTATTTATATAATCTATTAGAACATCATTTCAATGAGTTCGAACAACAGATAACCACAAGCTTTAATGAAAAGAACAAACCTATTTTTTAAGTATTTCAATAAAATACTAAAGAAGTAAAACTGTAAAAGTACTTTTACAGTTTTACTTCTTTAAAAAAACAAAGGCACCTTATAAGATGCCTTCATCTGCAAAAGAGTAGTAACTCTCTACTGTTATAATTAAATGATCTAAAAGATTAATATCAAGTATTTTACTTGCTTCTTTAATCTTTCTTGTAATTTGTCTATCAGCATCACTTGGAGCTAATTTCCCTGACGGATGGTTGTGTATAAGCAAAAATCCCACAGCGTTCGCTTTTAAAAGAGCGGAAAAAATGATTCTCAAATCTACTATTGTACCTGTTATTCCTCCTGAGGAAACTTCTAATACTCCAAGTACTTTATTGTTGTTTGAAAGCATAAGGACTTTAAACTGTTCTAATAATTCAATCTTATTACCATCCCACGCTTTTAATGCTATTTGATAAGCACTGTAAGAAGATGTAATCTGAGGTCTCTGTGAAGCCTTTACTTTTGATTTGTAAATTAATTCTACTTCTGAGGCGATAAGCCATTCTTTGTTTAAAACTTTAGTTTCCATACTATTAAATTTTTAAATTAATTATGGAACCACAATTGGTAATGGCTTAGCGAGCGCAAGCAACGCAATAAAGCGCAGACTTTAGTCAAGCATTTATGGGGGAATTTCTTGTTAGCGAACCGCAAGGCATTGCCTAACTTTGTGCTATTATTAATAAAAATAATACTCTACTACTTAAATGATAGAATTAATTATACTATGAAAATATGCGGAAAACACGTATTGTTTTGAATTACAAAGAGTTGTAAGTTTACCTCATAGAATTTTTTCATGATTATATTTTTTTTAGTTGAAGCTGTAATACTATACTTTGTACACGTATAGTAGGGATAGAAAAGTTCGATTTAGGGTAGCTACATAAATCGACTACGGTGAATAAGAGACATAGATTAACTTTAAAAGACGACCATTTTTATAACAGACACGAGATTTGTTATATAATTTAAAAACGATAACATTATGAAACATTTGATAAAAAACCTACTTATGCCATTTGCCGTTGTTGCAATGCTAAGCGTAGGTGCATTCACAATGAATGCTAGTAATAAAGCTGATAATAAAATTGAAGCTACAAAAATTGCTGAATCACAAACACCATACATTGGTACATTACACTATAAGGTAGGAAGTACTTATCCAATAGCTACTATTGTAGATAGAAAAGACTGTACTTTGGATGAGACTACAGTTGCTTATTATGAAGAAGTAAATAACCAGCAAACAAGAATGTATGGTTGGGATTCTAATTTAAATGATTACAGGCCACTTTTTGAAATTACAGAATTGTAAATATTAAGTAAAAACGGAGAGCACCTATGTTTTAGGTGCTCTCTTATTTTAAAAGTTATCCAAAGGACTCCAAGAAGTATTGTCGTAATTAATTCCCTTTTCTATCCACTTAATTTCTTTTTTATCTCTTAAAAAGTAATCAAACCAATCAATAGTTCTTTTTGTTAAATCTTCGGATTCTATAGGATGATCTAATCCTAAGGCATGATCTATATCTTTGTAAAAAAGAGCAATAGTAGGTACTTGATACCGTTTTAAGGCAATATACATTTTACGGGTATTTTCCCAATATACATTTTCATCTAAAAGACCTGTCCAAAGTAGTATAGGAGTAGTTGTTTTATGTGCATGTAAGATTGGAGAATTAGCCAAATACTTTTCTGGATTTTCTGCATAACTTTGATTAAATGCATATTGAGCACTTTCTGTCATGAACCAATCCGGTATATTTCTCATATTACTATATCTATAGGTAAGCCCTCCTATTAAGTCATGAGCAGCTGCACCACTAACAACCGCTTTAAATAGATTGCTTTGAGTTGCAATAAAGCTACTTTTATACCCACCAAATGAGTGCCCAATAAGTCCTAATTTATTGGAATCAATAGAAGATTCGGTTTGCGTTATGGCTTCAATCCCTTTAGTTATACACTCTAATGCAGATATTCCAGGACCTTGCTCAGAAACATAGGTTTGAGTATAAAAAACAAAATAACCCAGTTCTGTTAGCAAAGGAATATTAAATCCTATTTGACTTAAAAGCGTTGGAACTTCAAAGATGTTGGTATCTGTTCTATTGAAATTATAAGTGTATACAATCATCGGATATTGTTTATTTGAATCAAAATCTTTGGGATAATAAAGTGTTCCTTGTAGCTCTTTTTGATATTTATCTTTAAAAAAGATACTCTTTTTCTTTTTCCAAGAATAAAGCTCTTTAGGAATATCACTTGATAGTAATGTTGAAACCGTATTATTTCTCAATAGCATAATATCAGTTGCTTTATTGTAATTCTCTTGAGTAAAAATAAATGTACTAAGGTCTTTACTGGTAAGACTTTTTAAACTTGAACGAGCTTGTGAAATATTATCATCTTTAATTTCTACTATTGTATCAATTTTGTTTTTATTGATTTTATAAATTGAAGAGACTTGTTCATCACTTGTTAATAATAAGATTGGTTTATTGGTATCTAAAGTATTGTTAATACTGTTATTAGTCAAACTATTTAAAAAAGTAAACTGTGATTGATTGTTTACTTTAAATAGTTTTTGATGGGTGCCCTTTTTCACATTAAGTTTAATTAGAAAATCATTATTTACATAAAAAACAAACTGTGAATTTTCCGACCACATAGGAATGAATCGATACTCTGTATCAGATGTTATTGATATTGTTTTTTTACTTTGGACATCCACTATTTTCCACTGTTTTGAATTGTTATTATCTATATACAAAACATACTTATTGTCTTGAGAAGGTATTAAATATTGTTTACTTCTACTAATAGTTGAGAATAAAGAGTCAAAGTTATCTGTTCTAACAAGTGTGTACTTTATTTTTGCAAAGTAACTATCAAAGTCCTGGAAATCAAAAGGATTATAAGCGAGGAGATGATTGGGTAAATCAATAAATTCATAGTCGTTTTCTCTTGTTCTGTGTAGTTCTACAAGAGTATCACGTTGATAATTATAGACAAAAGCTTTATAAATAATCTCATACTTTCTTCTAAAATTACTAGGAAATAAGAATTTTGAATTCCCATTCCAAATATCAAGATACTCAGTGGCAGGAATCTCCTTATCAGATTTAACATTATACCTGACAAACACATCGTTGTTACTGTAAAAATTGATTTCAAAACGCTCAATTTGTTTTTCGTTCAGTTTTATGGACTTTGCACTATTAGTTGTAGTGTTAACAAGATGTACTGTGTTTTTTGTATCTTTAAATGCAAATACATCTTGCTGTTTGTTCCAATACAGCATTTCTATTTTGTAGTCAAAAGAATCAATCTTTTGATTTTTAAATGTTTGTAAATCAACAACAAAAACCGATTGTTCTGTATCATTTTTCTGGTATACCAGTTTTGTTTTATTGCTGTTTATAAAGTAATTTCCTATTTCCAAATCACTAATTAAAACACGGTCAATCTGTCCTTTACTATTTATTATACTAATTTTTATTTCATTGTTAGAAGATAAAGTGATTAATAGATTTTGATTTTCAACAGCTTTGGTTGTAAACTTTCTTATATTATTGACAAGTAATTTACTTGATGGATATCCAATTTTTTCTATTATGATATCTTGATTAACTTTTCCAACAACAAGATCATTGTAAAGCAAATTATTGGAAACATCTTTTAAGTGAGCAATATCTACTTTTTGTTTAGTTAAAGTATTGATATACAATAAAGAGTCTTTGCTTTTATTGAACTTGTTTTGGTACCTTTTACTGATAAGACCCCACTTAGCATCAGGACTTAATTTACTTGGAAAAACAGTGTTCCATCTATCATCTATAGATAAAGTATCTTGCTGTAAACTGGCATTTGCATAATCAAATTGCAAGAATGCCAGTACTAACAAGATGCTATTTATAATATGTTTCATAACTAATTACATATAAAGATTTACAATGGTATCATTTTGAGGATAAAAACGAATAACATTAGGAGATAAAGACCACACGCTACACATAGATCCTTTTGGTACTTTTATAGAAAATGCACCATTTGTATCTGTTAAATGATAAGTACCTGTCCCTTCAGTATTATTATTAAAAGCTGATCCTACATCGACGTTTTTTAGTGGTTTTTGTGTTTTCTTACTATAAATATTCCCCTTAATTGTAATGAGTTTTTCAGGATCTACAGTTTGTACATGCTTATCCAAGTAATTTTTTAATGTAGGATTATTTTTAACTTGAGCCTCATATTCTTTATTCTTTGGTTCAACAGAGATATTTAGTATTTCATCTTTTGTGAAATCTGTAAAAGTATAAGCAGCTGTGTCCCTTCCATAAATGATATAGTTTGGAATTAAAACAAGAGTATCTGTTTTTTCTATTTGAATTTTATAGTATCCTTTTTTATCTACAAACACCCTTTCATTTTCTCCATAAACTTGTAGTTCTTGGTTTTTCCACACCCATTTGTTCTTTATATTCATGGTTGTTAGTCCAAGTGGTACAGAATCCGTTGCTTTTACAGTCACTCTACCTTGTATTGTTATTTTGTTATCTGCTAGTTGAGATGTTTTATCAAGTGATTTACATCCCATAATTAAAAGAAGCATTAACAATGAATGATAAATAGGTAGACGTTTTGTTATTGATTTAGGTGTATTAGTATCCATTGTTTTGAGGATTAAGATTTTTATTGATTAGTAATTGTTTCTCAGGTATAGGAAAAAGTTGATGAAATTCTCTCCAGTTAGGTTTAGCATCCTTAAGTATCTGTAGTTTTTCAAGTCTTTTTAAAGTAAAGAATCGATGCCCAGATTCAGTGAAAAACTCTTTATTTGATTCAGTAAGATATTGTGTTTCAAATTCTTGTTTTGTAATATTTAGAGGCAGACCATTTAATCCTCTTTTGATTCGTACAGTATTGATTACTTGTACTGCTTCAGAAATTTTGTCTTGTCTATAAAGACTTTCAGCTAACAAAAAGTTGGCTTGTTCTATTCTGAAAAAAACAGAGTACTCGTCAGTATTATTGTTTTGTTTTTATACTTATAAACACCATATAACACACTTTCATTAGATTTCACTTCTTTTATCCAATGCTTAAAACGCATATCGTTAGTGTCAAAAGAATCTATTAGCTTTTTACTTAACACCGTTGTTGTTGGGGTAATTGACGTAAATAGATATAGATTTGCTTCTGGTGTAGCAGCAGAGTTTTGTAGTGGACTGATTTGCCATAGTGTACTTTTTGCAGTTTTCTTGAAAGTTTGGTCAAGATTCATTTCAATGTTGTACAACGAATTATAAACCAGTTTTTGAGCAAGGCTTTCAGCTTCACTATATTTTTTTTGCAGTAAATAATTCTCTACAAGAAGTAACTCCGCAACTGCTTTGTTAACATAAAACCGCTGATTGTCCCTGTATTCATAAAAGAAGTTCTACAGCATGTAAAAATCCTTTTCAATTTCAATCAGTGCTAAATGATACGGTGTTTTGTAAATACTTGTATTAAAGATATAATCTGTTGAAGTTGTGTAAGGAATATCTCCATAGAGTTGTATTAGATACTGATAATGTAAAGCTCTAAGAGTATATGCTTCTCCTAATAACTGATTTTTTATTTGCTTTTCAAAAGCAGATGATTGGCTAACACCATTGATAAAAGCATTGATAGTATAGATGCTTTGATATGCGTTATCCCACCATAAACGGCTACTATTGTTATCTGCATTGATCGTATTTAAGTATAAATCATTGGTAGAAGTACCTAAATAATCTAATTCATCTGTGTAAAGACTAAGACTATATGCTAAACCACTGCTGTTTTTAGAGAGAAAGAACTTATCTCTTATATTGGAATAAATAGTTGATAACACTGCTTTAGTGGTGTTTATATTTTGATACACATCTTTCTCATTGATTTTATTTTCAGGTAAGTCAACTTCAATCATGCTTTCACATGAGGTGGTTAAAATGACCAGTATCAAAAAAAGTAGTTGGGTTATGATATATTTTTTCATGATTTAAAGCTTTAAAAAATTAATTGTATTCCAAATGCATATGTGCGCAAGGGAGGTAAATACCCATAAGTTGCAAATTCTGGATCCATTCCTTTATAGGAAGTGATTGTCCAAAGATTTTGCCCTTGTAGATATATTCGTAATGATTCAATATTTACAGTAGGTATTTTTAAAACATAAGAGACAGATATATTTTTTAAAACGCAGATAAGAAGCATCACTAATAGAATTATCACTATCTATAAAAGCTTGAGTATTACTACTGGAAGTAGGTAAATTTGTATTGGCAGCTATATAAGGCGCATTTAAATTATCGATAGACCAACGCTGTGTCATTTCAAATGGTAAGTTTACGATTGCGGCACCAGGAAGGTTGTATAGTCTATTGATGTTATAGTTCTTTTGTTTTTTGAAATAGAATAAAATCAAGGGTAAAATTTTTGTAAGAGATGGTATTTTGTATCCCTCCATAGAATTTTGGGTTTAGATTTTGAACAAGTACTTTATCTTGAGCATTTATTTTTCCATCATTGTTAAAATCTGTAAACTCATAAAAACCTGTTTGTGGATTAATTCCCTTGTATTGGTATGTTTTAACTATATTCAATGGTTCTCCAATAACATAAAAACTACTTTGTGTACCTTCTTCTAATCCTGGATAAGAAAGCAGTTTGTTTTTAGGAAATGAGATATTAAAGTTAGTAGTCCATTTCCAATCTTTATGTACTATGTTCTGAGTGTTCAAAGTAAATTCCCATCCTTTATTTTCAACCACAGCAGGAGAGTTTGTCAAATAGAAGAAAAACCTGTGGTAGAACCAAGAGTTAGACCAACTAATTGGTCTGTTGAACGGTTGTTGTAATAAACAATAGAAGAATTGATTCGATCTTTAAACAAACTAAATTCTAATGCACCTTCAAGTTTAGTTGTCTTTTCCCATTTGTAATCTGCGTTATAAAGTGATGTAGGAGTTAATCCGCTCTCAGAATTATATGAAGTTGAAACAACACTATAGGTATTTAAGTACGCATAATCTCCTATATTATCACTTCCTGTAACACCATAGCTTCCTCTTAATTTACCAAAGCTCAACCAACTATTACCAGATAATAGTGACTCGTTAGAAAACAACCACGCAGCTCCAATAGCCCCAAAGTTTCCAAATCTATTATTTTCTGCAAAACGACTCGAGCCATCTCTTCGAGCAGTTAAGTTTTAAATATATTTTGTTGCTGTAATTGTAATTTAATCGAGTAAATAAGGCTACATATTTGTAGGTTGAATTATACGTATTTCCTATATATTTTTTGCTTAGCGGAGCCAATATTTCTAATCAGTGATTCAGAAGAATAACCAACTCCTCTAATTTGTGAATTAGTACTGGTAGATGTTTGATAGGTTGTTCCAACAAGAACACTAAAAGATGATTATTAATCGATTTTTTTATATTCTATTTGAGGCTCTACTAATAAGTATTGAATTTTTGATCCGCCTTACTACTTGAGGAATCATCACTTGTTAGTCCATAGATTGGATTGTTAATTGTATAAGGACTAATTTTCCACTCTTCAAAGTTATTATTGGTTAACCCTGTATTTATTTTAAAATAAGTGTTAGATAAAAAATTATAAGACAAATTAGCATTTAAGATTAGCGTATTTGTTTTGTTTTCATAAGTTTCATTTAATTGAGCAATTGGGTTTTCAAAAGTTCCGTTTTGCCAATTAAGATTACCCTTGTCATCATACAGTTTTGGTGCATTAGGCGCCAATTTAATTGCTTGTTGAGTTATATCTGTAACAGAAAGATTATTGCTCTGAGTTGAGTAGGTAGTGGTTGTGTTTATTGCAAGGCGATCATCCTTGCTTCGGTGATTTAAACTAAGTAGGAGGTTATTTCTTTTATATCCTTTGTCTGTTGGAAAAACAGTAGTGTTTTCATTGTGATTAAGATTGATATTAAATAATGTATATTGATTTCCTCCACTTGTGTTTAAAGCAATGTTTTTATCAATAGCAGTGTTTCCTATTAATTCTTTTTGCCAATTGGTATAGCGATTTCTATCCCATGTTCCGTTTAAATCATAAGCATTAATTGGGTAAGAAGTAACACCACTGTTTTTAAATGCTTCTTCACGCATTTGAAGATATTGATCGGTATTCATGATCTGTACAAACTTTGGTACTTTACTAAAACCAGTAGAGGAAGAAATAGTAAAGCGCATTTTATCGCTATTGGCTTTTTTTGTAGTAATTAAAACTACGCCATTAGCCCACGTGAGCCATAAATAGCTGTAGCATCAGCATCTTTTAGTATTTCTATACTTAGAATATCTGATGGATTAATGGCATTTAAAGGAGAGATGTTATTGGGTAGTATTTCCGTTGCATAATTTCCATTGTTCTTACCTAAATTTTCCGAAATAAACGGTACCCCATCAATAATATACATTGGGTTATTCCTTCCAGAATTAGAACTATCTAAAAAGTTACGTCCTCGTATTTCTATATTCATTCCACCTCCTGCGACACCACTACTTTGGGTTATGTCAACCCCTGCAACTCTTCCTTGTATAGCCTGCAATGGATTAACTACAGGTTGAAATTCAATGTCTTTTGCAGTTACACGAGCAATACTTCCTGTACGTTCACGATCTTTAACGTTGTAATATCCTGCATTAACCACAATTTCATCCAGTGTACTACTATCTTCTAAAAGAGTAATATTTAATATAGAACCGTGATAATCTGAATAAGTAATAGTCTGCTGTTTATACCCTATCATTGAAAAAGTAATTTTATCACCTGCGCTTATCTCAATAGTGTATTTCCCGCTTAAATCAGTTGCTGCGACTTTATTGTCACTGGTAGATATGTGTACACCACCAAGAACACCTTGACTGTCTTTTACAATTCCAATTAATTTAATTTTTTGCTTATTATCAGGTAAGGTATTTGGCATTGTAAAATAAGTAATAATTATTTGATACGGCATAGTTTGGATAACAGATTAAGAAACTTAAAAGCATAGTTATCCTGTAACCATAATTGGTTAAAATTTGAGTTTCATAATATTTATAATTGAAGTGATATAAGAGAGCTTTAAATCATTAAGATTATTATTGCCGTAGTATTAGATAAGTCTGTTATATCAAGGGGTTAGTTAATTGAGTTTTAAAACCATCTCCTTTACTCTAAAGCATGTCTCCCAAAATGCGATATAGAGCAAGGAGATAGTCATGGACTTTTATATGTCTTAAAATCCCTTTAAGCCATATTTTGTGTTGTGTGTTTAAGTGCTCACTAATAGCTTAATTCTACATTAACCAATTTAGAATAAACTAAGTAGTAAGCGTTTTTCTCCATAGTGTAATAGTTTTAAAGTGTGATTAATAAATAGAACAGTAAATAAATTCTCTTCATAGCTTTTTACTTACTAACTAATCAATTTGCTCTATTGGCTTAAAAGTGAATATATTGATAACAATACGTTTCAAATTAGTAG